>JAURWD010000304.1 GCA_030655145.1 Ferruginibacter sp. | reverse complement strand
CAGTACATTCAGTCCGACGCCGTCTTTGATCATGCTGAGATAGTTCGGCATGCTAAAGATGGGGCCTTCAATTTCATTTCTCGTTAGTACAAACGGGCTGTTCCCGATCTTGGTGCCAAAAATGTAAATGCCCATGATCATCATGGCCAGGAAAAGCTGCACCAGGCTCACAACCGACATAACAGGTGCTTCCCATTGCTTGCTGGTTTTGATAAGAAAAAGGCCAAGCACACAATGCCAAATTGACCAGAGCAGGAAACTTCCGCTTTGATCTTCCCAGATTGAAGCAAAGAGATATTTAAATTCTAATTCTTTTGAAGTGTGTTTGTATGCAAACAGGTATTCGATGTAGTGATTTGCACACATATAGAAAATACTGGAGAATACAATAACAACGGATGCAACCTGGACGATAAAACTCACCCTTCCGAACCGAAGCCAGGAGAGTCGTTCAGCAAGTCCGTCTTTTTTTGCAGCCTGGAAATAAGCAATGGTGCTTAAGAGGGAGGCGGTAAAGGCAATTAATACAAACAGGTGGCCAAGCTTTCCAATCCATAGGTGTTCTCCTTCGTATTGCATAATGCTGATTTATTTTGCTGTTCTGGGTGTGGTGATTGGTTAGCTGACTTGGCTGTTGTAAATTCTTTAAGCAGGAAAATATAGAGAGAAATTGTCTGGTTATTTGCTTTCAACAACTGCTTTTTCAAGTTGCTTTTTATCGTCTTTGTATTTACTCGGACATTTCAGGAGAATGTCGCTACACTCGAAAACATCTCCCTGCATTTTGCCTTTCAACACCACGCGTTCGCTATTTTCCAATTCAGGTGGTTTTGTGTTCAGGTAAACGACTTTCGCCTTTCCACCAAGACTGTCAACGGCAGTAAAAGAGAGATAATTTGGATTTTTTGCAGGGTCGTAATCCAGGGGGACAGTTTTGTCAAGTTTTGCGATAAGATGCACGAATTTCCCTTGCTTTTGTTTGGCAGATTGGATGGTATCATAAGTGGAAAAATCAACCGACATCATAATTAATCCTCCGATGGCAACCGCGATCACCACCAGCATAATAATATGAGTTTTCTTCATAGCATCTATTTTAAGCCGCAAAGGTAACGCAAAACTGTTTTGATTTTCCTGATTTTGGTTCGATTATGCAGCAGACGATATTTTGCAATAGTTTTAACATCTTATGTTTTTGACAAAAGTTTATCGGGAGTGGAAACTGTTTTTTTATGTGATCATTGTTTTCATCGCAGGCCAGGCATTTTTCATGTTCAAGGGTATTGAAAATGTGCCATTCTTTCTGTACCATATGTTTAGTACGCCCCATGCGCCAGCGGATTCTGTGCATGTCCTGTTGGTCAACACACCCCATGGTTATTTCAATACAAACAAGCTTAGTGGCCGGGAAAGAGAAATGCTGCTCAATTCAGCCAACTATTACGACGAAAGTAAACAGCGAAATTTCCAGGACCCGTTAGTAATGACGGTTCGAAAAAGAATTGCCCCGATTGCCGATTCCACTGAACTGGCACAAATGGAAAAAAAGCTGGTTAACCAGCCTGCGGCATTCGACGAATTTCCAGCCTGGTGGCTGCGTTATTTCAACTCGATTCAAGGGCAGCGCTTTGACTCGGTGCAGGTAATTTCGACCTTTATCCGTCCGGGTGACTCCACGGATAATATTAGTGGCCAAGAGGTGTTTAGTATTAAATCCACCGATAAATGATTTCCGGTGAATCATATTATCCACGACAGCTGATGGCGCAGGTTATTTTCTCCTGGTTGTTCATCATCCTCATTTATTTTTTTGCAACCGACAGCCTCCTTTCCCAATTACAGCAGCCTGTGCTGATCAGCCCCGGGAGCGACAATACTTTCTGGCTTTTACATCTAACCGGGATCCCACAATTTCTCCTGACCAATAAGGTGGCTGCCTTGAGCTTCGATCTTGTCGTAACGACCTCTTGCCTGGTTTGCATTTTCATCCCCGCACAGCGGGCTTTTACAATAATTACCGTTGCCGGCGTATGGTTATTGTATGTCTGCTACTCGACAGCGGCGGGGAAGCATTACGTTCAGATCGGTTACCTGCTTGCGCCTTTGCCGTTCTTCGCCTTGAATTCAAAAAGATTCTCCCTGCTGTGGGAGGGTTTAAGATACTGGGTTTGCTTCCTTTTTGTTTGTGCCGGTCTGTATAAACTCTATTATGGCGGATTTTTTGACGCCGACAATATGCGGAACATTTTGTTGCTGGAAAATGCTCAGTGGCTGGCTTTTGAACCTGGCTCACTTCAACGGAACTTAATTGAATTTTTAATTGAAAATAAGGCTGCAGCTCAATGGCTCTACCGGCTGGCGGCGGTCCTCCAGTTTTCTTTACTCATCGGTTTTTTTACCAGGAAGTACGATGATTGGTTATTTTGTTTATTGCTCCTCTTTCATTTAGCAAACTTTATACTTTTACACATCTCCTTTGTTGATCAGTCGCTTATCTTTGCACCGTTTTTGCCATGGAAAAGATGGGCACAATATTTTCAATTAACAACAGGTAATGACTGACCTCTCTCAATTTGATCCTAACACGGTAGGAAATCCTAACAACAATATTTTTGGCTTACCCTTCGCTGAAGAAGATGCGAGGTTGGTTATTTTACCAGTTCCCTGGGAAGTAACGGTTAGCTACAATGCGGGTACTGCAAGGGCCCCGGAGCATGTTTTTAAGGCCAGCATCCAGGTAGATCTGTTCGATCCCGAAATAAAGGATGCCTGGAAGCAAGGATATTATATGCGCCCTGTCGACAAGAAGATCCTGATGAAAAGTGATTACCTACGAAAAGAGGCAGAACTCTACATCAATTATATCGCGGAGGGTGAAGAAGTGCTCGACAATAAATTCATGTGTAAAACGCTGAAAGAGGTTAATGCCGGAAGCCTGTACATGAATGAATGGGTTTACCAGCAAACGAGAGAATTACTTGCTGAAAACAAACTGGTTGGGTTACTTGGTGGAGACCACAGCACGCCGTTCGGCTTTTATAAGGCCATCGCTGAAAAGCATGGTGAGTTCGGAATTTTACAGGTTGACGCTCATTGCGATTTGAGAAAGGCTTACGAGAATTTTAATTACTCTCACGCATCCATTATGTATAATGCCCTTGAAGAAATTCCCGGTATTACTAAGTTGGTGCAGATCGGCATTCGCGATTTCTGCGAAGAAGAGTGGGACTACATTGAAAGCCATAAGAACAGGGTCGTAACTTATTTTGATAAGGACATTAAGGAACGAGTTTACGAAGGCCAAACCTGGGCCACTATTGTGAATGAAATGATCCAGCACCTGCCTCAAAAGGTGTACATCAGTTTTGACATCGACGGATTACATCCGAAATTATGTCCACACACCGGCACGCCGGTCCAGGGTGGATTTGAGACAGATGAGATCTTTTATCTTTTTAAAAAATTGTTACAGTCCGGCCGCCAGTTAATCGGGTTCGATTTGAACGAAGTGGGTGTGAGCCAGGACGAGTGGGACGAGAACGTGGGAGCAAGATGCCTCTTTAAATTGTGCAATATGCTCGTATCGTCTAACCCGGTGCCCGCCCAGCAAAGCGCTTCAACTTTACCTGCGTAGGTAGGGGAGAACCTTAATCGCATCATGTACATTTTCCATATTCAAAATGAAGGCCCACAGCTGGATATTCTCGTAACAAGGGCCCTGCTCGGGCTTTCCGCCTTTGCCTGCATCTTCTTCGGCAACCTGTCCTATCGCTTTATTGATTATTTGCTAGCGGCAATATTGTTGCTGCTGGCCGTGGGCATTCGCCGGCTTATTTTTATTTACCGTATCAACAGGGTAGTAGTGCTGGTGTTTGCGGCGCTCTTATTATTCATTGGCACTGGCTCAGTATTTTTTGCCGCGATCCTGCTTTTGTACGGCATCCTTATAAAATTTTTCTATCCAAAAAATGTAGTTGAGGTTGGAGAGGAGGGCGTTTTGATAAATAAATCATTTTCAAATTCCGTCGTTCCCTGGAGTGAGTTGAATAACCTCGTGTTGAAGGACAACCTATTAACACTAGATTTTAATAACAACAAACTACTTCAACTTTCCACACTGGAGAGCCAGCCTCCAATTGCAGCGGAAGAATTTAACGGGTTCTGTAAAATGTTTCTTCTGAAAAATGTGTCACCAGGCGTTTGAAAAACTACAATGTTTTTAAGGAACCAGGTAGCCGGCAATTGAAATTGCAAAACTTCCCCGCAAATTGACGAATTTTGCGAATTGCAAAACTTCAGCACCCTTGCTGAACTGTATTCAACATTACATAAAATGGAAATAGCACAAAGTCCTTATATATTATATTCTGATGGTTCCGGTAACATTTTTGAAGACACCAGCCTCTACGTCACGGGTAGAAGTGGGTGGGATGCGCTGCCTGTTCCATTGGATGAATGGATCGAACTACCCAACGGCGGAAACCTGTACGAACTTCCCGGCCGCCGGGGTATCGGGATCGACGTTAAATCCGGGGAGATGCGGCTTTGTGACAAAGGTTGGGCAGTTGCGGCTTTTATACCACCCGCACACACCGGGCTCTACATGGCCGCTTATGAAACTTCAACGGACGCGCCAACATTGCCCTTGTTTTGTTACACAGCAGCCGGTTGGCTGGATAGTAAATTTTACGTTCCCGCCGTGCGGATTGAACAGGATATTCGCCAGGAGACCATCGGTTATGATGAAGAAAACATAAAAAACGGGACTCAACATTTATTGGAGGCTTATCCCCATAACCGGCTGGTAAAGCACCTAATGGAGAATTGCTGCATGACATATAATTGTCCTGCCGCACGCAATTTTGCCCTTGGCCGCTGGGAATGCCCGGTGCCGTCTTCCCCGGCTTGTAATGCGAACTGTATTGGATGCATCAGTTTTCAACCAGTTGAAGAAACAATCGTAAGTACGCAGGATCGCTTAACATTTAGGCCAACGGCAGAAGAGATAACCGAGTTCACCGTGCCGCACCTGGAAACAGCGCCATACCCGATCATTAGTTTTGGACAGGGTTGTGAAGGGGAGCCATTGTTGATGTGGGAAACAATTCGCGAGAGTATTCTTGAGATCAGGAAACATACACAAAAGGGAAGTATCAATATCAATACGAACGGAAGTAAGCCCGCTGCGGTCAAGGCACTTTGCGAAGCAGGCCTGAACAGCATTCGCGTGAGCACAAATTCAGCTCGTGAGAGTGTTTATACGCCGTACTACCGGCCAAATAATTACGTATTTGCCGACCTCATCGAAAGCTTAAAAGTCGTAAGGAGTTTTGGCGGATGGACCAGTATTAATTATTTTGTTTTTCCAGGTATGACAGATAGTATTGAAGAATATGAGGCGCTTCGCACCCTGATCAGGGAAACTGACCTCTGCATGATCCAATGGCGCAATTTTAATATTGACCCCGACTGGTATCTGGGCAAAATAGGTGTGGTTGAAACCGGTGAATGTATGGGGGTCAAACAATTTATGGAATTGATCCACGAGGAATTTCCCAACGTGAAATTTGGATACTTCAATCCTTCAATCGAGCGAATCAAGGGAGATTTTGAACTCGATTTTGCGCATTGATCTTTATGCTTTTTCTTCCTGCCCCTGTGGAATTTCCAATTCGACAAGATTATGGCCATTTTTATCTTTTCCAGTAGCGAGCGTTCCTTTCACAAGACTGAGCCTTGCTTCAATATGACGCAACATTATTTTCCTATCCGGGCCCAGTTCATTGACGCTTTTTCCATCATCCCACAAGATCAGCTTGATCGTCTCCGCAGTATTGATAGTAATGGAGATTTTTTTCGCACGGCAGGATTGGGCGCTTTTCAACAACAGTTGAATGATCCGGAAAATGGTGAGTCCAACCTGTGATTCATATGCATCAAGTTTTCCCTGGTGAACAAACTCGATTTCCTTTTTATTTTGCTTCCCATATTCTTCCAGCATTTCCTGGATGAAGCGGAGATAGTTTGCGTTTTGAAAAGTACTGGGTAGCATTGATTTCGACAGCGCCTTGATGTCCCTTATTATCTGCAGGATATTTCCCTTTGCTTTCCGGATAAATACGGTGCTCAATTCTTTTGATTGTTCGGCAAAATCAAGATAGAGCTTGGTGGCGGCCAGGGTTTGCGCAAAATTTTCATGCAGTTCGTTCGCGATAAAATTCTTTTCTTCTTCTTGTTCAACAATCGTTTTTTGGACGATGTCTTTTTCTGCCGTTAATAATTGGTTCGCCTTGGTTGACATTCGCTTATTACCTACACCCAACTCGAGCAAAGCTGCCACCTGGTCAGCGATGATCTTGAGCGCCCGTCTTTGTTTGAGGGAGAAATGTTGTTTGGGCTGACTGTCCATAGCGCACACAGTGCCAAGTTTGAACCCCGCCGCACTAATAACGGGGGTGCCGGCGTAGAAGGCGACCTTGTAGCCGCCCA
>JAURWD010000293.1 GCA_030655145.1 Ferruginibacter sp. | reverse complement strand
GCAGGGCTTTCAATTCATCCGCAGGTATTGGTTGGTACTCTTTTTCTACCAGGGTTTTAAATGCATCAAATGCCCCCGGGCGAAAGCCTGCTGCGACGCCCTCGTTTTGTAGCGTTGCAAGCAAGCCGGCTTTTTTTGCGCGTGTCCAGTAGCTATTCCAGGTCTGTATGCGCAGGCGTTGCAAACTATCAGAAATGATGAGTGAGGAAACGCCTGAATATTTTTTTATAACGCCTGCAGTTTGAAGCTGACTGATTCCTGTGATCAATTGTTCATTGTGCACCAGGGCCTGGTTCAGATCTTTCCCGTCCGTTACGAGGTAGACTGACCTCGACGCATACTCGTTGATCGCGTTTAACTCAGCTTCGGCCTGCTTGAGTTTGGGAGACATGTAATTCATGCGACCAAGGTCAGATTCGAATCCGGCCCTGCCGGCATAAAAACCGAAAAAGATCGTCAGCAAAAAGATGCCCGCCACGAGCAGCTTATTGTATTCTGGCCGGTAGGCCGCAAAACGATCTAGCCAGGAGGTAGTAGTTGCCTGGTGCCGGCTGCTTTCATTTTTTACAGCGACAAAATGCGGTAGAAAAATAAGTGAACTTAAGGAGGCCCCAACGAGGCTGAAGGCAGCAAACAACCCAAGGTCGCGGAGCATTTCAGACTCCACAAACTGGAGACAAAGAAAGCCTCCTACGGTTGTGAAACTACCAATGGTTAAGGGAAATGCCAGGTCGGAAATTGTTTCCTCCATTGTTCTCGTGTGGCGATAATGGTTGAACACGTGCAACGAATAATTGACGGCGATGCCAAGAATTACGGAGCCGGTGCCAAGCGCAATAACCGAGATGCTTCCCTGGAGAAAATAGATTGCAGCGAGGGAAAACAACGCACCAAACACAACCGGGATCAGGATGACAAAGGGTGCAGATCGCTTGCGGAAATACGCGGCAAAGAAGATGACCAAAAAAAGCAAGGTAACTCCCTGTGTTAGCAGCGAGTCTCTTCGCAACTGTAAAGCATTGCCAACGGAAACCGCGGTGGCTCCAAAATATTTTCCCTGTACCTGCGGAAAGGTTTTATGCAGGCTGTCAAAGATCTTGTCGATCCCAGCCAGCAGGACTGCATTTTTGCCGGTGTTATTTGGAGGAAAGGCAGGCTGAATAAAAAGCAGCAGGTGCCGCTGGTCCTTCGTTAGTAAGTATCCATCGTACAATTCAAAATTATCATCGTACTGGAGTTGTTGTAATTTCTTAAAAGCAATGAAACTAATGCCAACGGGGTCATCGCTGATCATATTTTTTAAAGCGAACCCTGCCGGTGAGGTCAGGGTGCGAAAGTTCTGTTGAACCGTTTCCCGGATTTTTGCAGGCGTAATAAGGCTATCGATCAGCGGATAATCGGTCGGTTCAAGATAGAGCGGCAAATGATCTTTTACGGTGGCGAACAAACCCAGCGCCAGGCTATCTTCCACCTTATGTGTGATGCTCGCAACATACGGTCTCAAATCCGCCCCCAGGCGGGAAACAAAAGCTTCTGAAAATTCAATGAGGCTATCAGGGGCAACGCGGCTACTATCCCGCAGGGAGACAGTGATCACCAGTTTATCGAGGAAACGGGAATTGCTAAAAACCTCGGTGAGTTTTCCACTGGTTTTATCGCGGGGAAGCACTTTCGAAATGTCTTCCTCGAAGTGCACGCGGGAGGCAAAGAAAGCCGCGATCAAAAAACAGGCAACAAAAGTGCTGAAGAAAACCAACCGCCTGGTTTTAAAAAACTGGTATATGCCCGTAAATATCTTCGCCATATAAACAGCAGTTACCCCGTGAGGACGGATTTACGGTTAAACAATTTTAATAAGATCAAGGTGGCCAGCCCCGCAACCAGGCCCGCAACAATCGCGAGTGTGATACTTCCAAAAATATATTGCTGCAGATTTTGTTGGATAGAAGCGAGCGTGATATTCCCATCAAAACGCAGCTGGCCCGCATCTGCTCCCATCCAGTAAGCGCCCATTTTGTAGCTGAGAAAAATAATGAAGGGGATCATTGGGGGCAGACTGATATTGGCTGCCACCACCACTAAAATTTTATTGAGTTTTAAAACAAAAGAAAGTGCAATCGCCACGATCAATTGAAACCCCCAGATGGGAAAGATGCCCATAAATACACCGAAGGCAACAGAACAAGCTTTTATCCAATTTGATTCAGCTGGGTTGACGAGGTGCTCCTGGAAAAACTCAGCCCACTTTTTTTTTTCGAATAAGGCCTTGAAGAAATCGCGGGGCTTGATGTATAGAAAGGTGACCAGGACAAGCACCGTGTTTAAAATTGAAATGCGGGTAAAATCTTTGAACGGGCGAAAATGCGTGATGCGCTCCCCTGGCGGGGGATAGTAAACAGAGACCGGTACAGCGATTACCTGGATGCCCTTCCATGCTGCCCTAACCAACACTTCAATTTCAAACTCATACTTACGGGTGATGAAACGCATGTCTTTCAATAGCCAGAGCGGGTACAGCCGGTAGCCGGACTGCGTGTCGGGACAGTTGATCCCGGTTTCGACCCGGAACCAGAAGTTTGAAAATTTGTATCCGAAACTACTTTTTCCGGGTACAGAGGCCTGGTTCATATTACGGGCTCCAATTATCACCGCGTTGCGTTCGAGTTGTAGTTTTTCTATAAATACAGGGAGGTCTTTTGCGAAATGCTGCCCGTCTGAGTCGATGGCAATGGCGAAATCATATGGGTGTTTTAGCGCATATTCAAAGCCTTTGCGAAGTGCCCAGCCCTTACCGACATTTTTAGGATAGGTGACGACCTGCACTTGCGGAAAATCCGGGAGCAGTTGAAGCGTATTATCGGTAGAACCGTCGTTGACAACAATAATATGATCGGTATAGGCGGCTACATCAGCAATAACTCCAGCCAGCGTGGTGGCGTTATTGTAAGTTGGAATGATCACACAGGCCCGGAGCTCTTCAAAGCTTTCCTTTACGGTTGCAAAACCGGTCATTAATGTGTCAGATTTTTGTAATATCAAATCAGGAATATTTTCCGGGAGGATAGATGTGCAAATCTATATTAAAAATCAGCAGGTTCACTTGAGCACGCGGCCAGCCCTGGAATCTTTTTTAGCTGGCTGGAATGATGATTTTATCAGATTCAAACCGGGCGTTTTAACAGATCATTGGATAGGTGGACTGGATATTAGCTTTAATTTTAATCCCCGGAATTCCGGGTAAAATATTGCTCTGAAGACCACGATTTATAGTATAAACATTCATACCCTCCAGTAAAAAATACATGACGAATCCATTTACACTTTTATTGCCCCTCTTCCTTTCAATTACAAGCATGGTTATCCCAGCTATTGTTCCCCTTGTTCCAAACTTGCCGGGTAAATTTTCAGCTACGAAGATCCCTTCTGACCTTGTAATTTCCAGGGATGAAAACACGTCAGCCTTAGAAAAAAAGGTGCGTCCCTGGTTGTTGTATTTCACCAATCAATATCGCAAAGCGAACGGGTTGGATACACTCAGGTATGACGAGTGCCTGGTAAAAGCTGCGGGCTTTCATGCTACCTACCTGATCAATGAATCCCGGAAAACGCAGCAGTTTAAACTTGTTCACCATGAAGAAGAAAAATCTGAATGGTTTAAAGGAAAAACACCTTCCGACCGGGCAGCTACCGCCGGTTGCCAGAAATATTGTGGAGAAAATGCCTTGTATATGACGGTCGCTGGCTTGACCAACGCTGAATTTGCAAAAGAGCAGGTACTCAACGAAAGCGCAAAAAAACTCGCGAAAACCATGGTGTATGACCAATGGCATAATTCTAAGCCGCACCGGGAGAACATGCTGACTAAAACCTACACGTCCATGGGTGTGGCGGTGTCGATCGGTAAAACAGGTGCATCAAATACATTTAGTTTGAGTGGAGCCCAGGCACCACAGCTGGTTGCTTTTGGCGTGCAGGTTTTTGCTTTTTAGCGGTAACTCAAGGGAGTTTTGCAGTTTGTTTCAATTTTGCCAACAGGGCACTCGCATTTTCATAGTAGAAAATATCTTCGATAAATCGCTTCGCATTCCGGGTATGCCGGGCGAAGTATAATCGGTCTTCACCCTTATGTACGAAGGGACAGAATTCTGCCGTTGCAGTGTTTATTGACCCGCCCAGGTTTTGCGGGATTGTCCACCTACCCTGTTGTTTGAACGTGACATAAAGGTCCACTTCACCAAAGCCGGTTGAATCATCAGAAAAATAAATGAGGTAATCTTCGTCCGGCGAAATAAAAGGGTTGGATTCGCGGAAGGTGGTATTGACGGGTTTGCCGAAATTGACCGGCGCCTGGTAGCTCCCGTCGGAAAATTCCGCGGTATAAATATCTGAATTGCCTATGCCCTGTTCGTTTGCTTTCATAAAGTACATGCTTCCGTCTTTCGCCACCGACGCAAAGGATTCAGAAGAATCCGTATTCAACATATTTCCAAGATGGTAAGGTTCACCAAATTGATCACCTGATTTTTTCACTGCCCAGATGTCGAAGCCTTTGCGCTCGGGCTTACCCGGTACCGGTCGGGTACTTTGAAAGATCAGCTGGCTGCCATCAGGAGTAAACATTGGATCTATGTCTTTCCATCCTTCTTTAGCGGAAAAAGACATGGCAACAGGTTTTGACCAGCGGCCTTTGACTTTTTTCGATTCCATGAGAAATATCGTATCCCTTCCCCCGTTCGAATGCACCCAGGCGGCATGGTTCCCATCTGGCGAAATACTTAATCCAAACTGTCCATGCGTCGAGATCAATCCGGGCTCGAAAAGTACCGGCGCCTGCGCAGCCAAAATCATGGGTAAACAAAAGACGTACATCACCAGCAGTTTTTTTGTACTCATAGAAAAAATTTTTATTAAGGATAATAATAACATCGACGGGTACACGAAAAAACGATCTTCCAGGCGTTGGTTTCAACGATGAAAATGCCGGGAGTTTCCTGCGCTCCCAAAGTTTTACCAGGCGTGCTTTTCGTGCGGAACAAGTTAGGGGATTATTAAGAGAGGATTTTGTCAAATTAAATGAATGGAATACCGATAGGATTCAGCGGTTTAGTATACCCACTGTTGGCAAAATCTCCTTCCCGCCTTACTCTTCCAGTGCCTTTAAAACCATATTGCGGTACAACTTGCCAATGGGGATTTCATTTTTTTCGATCTCTACCACTTCGTTCGTGAACGCTTTTATTTTTGAAAGCGACACAAGGTACGAGCGATGAGTGCGGATGAACTTTTGGTCGGGCAACATTTCTTCGACGGAGCTGATGGATTGTTTGGTGATGATGGTTCCGTTCACGGTGAACACTTTTATGTAGTCCTTCATGCTTTCGATGTACAGGATGTCCTGTAACATCACTTTCACCATTTTTCTATCTGCGCGGAAATACACAAAGGGAGCTGCGTTCCGCGTTTCGCCCGCAGGGCTTGTTGGTTGGGTCTCCTGCAATGTGCCCAGGTTAAAAGTTTTGTTGACGGCACGAACAAAACGATCGAAATGTACCGGTTTTAGCAGGTAGTCGACTGCATCCAGTTCGTAGCTTTCTATGGCATAATCGGGGTAGGCGGTGGTGAAGATCACCTGCGGTGGATGTTTGATTGCTTTGAGAAAATCATTACCATTTAATTGCGGCATACGAATATCAAGAAAGAGCAGGTCTATCTTGATCTGCTGAAGCAGGGTAAGCGCCTGGATGGCATTGGAACATTCGCCCACAAGCTCCAGTTGTGGCATCTCGGTAACATAGCGGCGCATGATCTCCCGGGCCGGCGGCTCGTCATCAACAATTACGCAACGGATTGTTTTAGGTGAGAGCATATTCAGTTTTATTTGTAAGCGCCTCCACAGGTGTCCGTGAAGTGGCTTTTTCTAATTTCACGGTAAGGTTTACGATGAACAATTCTTCTTCATTCGTAATCGATAGCTCATGCCGGTTTGGATACAAAAAATTTAACCGCGTTTGTACGTTACTGATACCAAGGCCCTGGGATCCATCATTCCTCGTTGTTGTGTCAATCGGTTTACTGTTGATCAGCTTCATCTTTAGGGTATCACCCTCAACGTTTATGGAAAGGCTGATCCACGCAGCTTCGAGCAAATGACTTGCGCCATGTTTAAAAGCATTTTCCATAAAGGGCAGCAATAACAATGGTGCGATCATCACCTCACCTTTATCCCCAGCGATGTTTACCTGCAGGTCCAGGTGCTGATCATAACGTACCTGCTCGAGCGAACAATAATCCCGCAGCATTTTTATTTCTTTCGAAAGCGGCACCAGGGGCTGATTACACTCGTATAACATATATCGCAGCATGTCTGACAAACCGATCACGAGACTTGAAGCAACCGGCGAGGTAGTCTGCGTGTACGCGTAAATGTTATTTAAAGTATTAAAGAGAAAATGTGGATGAACCTGCGCCTTGAGTACCTGGAGCTGGGCTGCTACATTTTCCTTTTGTAACTGCAGGTTTCGCTGCTCTTTCATGTACCATAATTTCATCAGCTTAATGGCGGCCGCAATACCTCCAACTGTAATGGCTCCGCGAAGTCCGGCCATCAGCGCCAGATGAATGTTAAGGGTTGGGGTGCGATATTGCTCCGCATAACTTTGACCAATGATTGCCATCCGCACTTCAGGGATGATTGTAACTGACAAGCCGGCCGAAAGCGCCGCAGTGAGTAAAAATAAAATAACGACCCAAACGGTCGTCAACCAGTAACGCCCCTTCAACAGAAAACGCGGCACCACGAAATACATGAGGCTATAAGAGAGGAAAGCGTGAACAATGAGATAGATGAGGGATTCAGCTAATGATGCAGGAAGCCGTAAGTTGAACTGAGTCGTATTGTTGATGGAGATAAACGAATACAGGAATCCCTGGAAGAGCCACCACGCCGCCCAAAAACTAAGGTGACGAGCCCAGCGATACCTGGGCTCGTTGGAAAATATGAACGCTTGTTGTTGCATTTAAACGATGCTTCAAAGTACGAAAGAGGTTTCAGTCCCGGAAACCATCGATCATTATTATGGTCAGAAGAACAGATAAAATCGACAAAATGATTTCATCGACCAAACAGGTCTTCCAACGGGCCGGGTAAAATTCTGCGTCACGTTATATGCGGATTTTCCGCGAGTTAAATAAAGTCGTGATCTCCGTTCCACTCTTCTGCAATTCGCCGGCGTTGTAGCTGTCGACAACTTTCTCCAATACCCTTTTTAGTTTCATCAAGGTTTTTCGTTTGCTGCAATCCAGTTTTACACCATTTATGTTTTCGGTGTAAATGAGTTGCCGGTCAGCGCTAAAAAAACGGACAATGGATTTATGGGGTGTTTTGACGTTGGATTCAATTACCCAATAACCTTTGTCGGAATGCCAGCGTGGTGGCTCTGGATCGACATTCCCGCCAGGCTCCTGCGCCAGCAGTATGGTTCCGTAAAACATGGCTACAACAAGGAATAAAGTTGCTTTGATCTTTTTCATGGCTATACTTTTAAAGTGATTGTTAACACTTCAAAACTAGCTTCGGAATAAGGCGCATTTTAGCAATATAGATCAACGTTCGACCGGGGGCTTCATAAGGTAGTAAAAGGATGACAGGCCCCTTTTGTTTGCGCCTAAATCATTTAGTAGATCAATGCAATTTGATGAAGAAAGAATAGCGACCGCATGGTCACTGGTATAAAGGTTATTGCCGGTTTGGATCTTTCGAACTGATGGCGTTGATTGGAGTAAATTCAACTTTCCTGAATTCTACTTCAGCTCCTTCGGCCTGTAACGCGATGTTGCCTTCAGTGACGGAACTATTGTAACCATAATTAACCAGGTCATTATTCAACCAAACTTTAATGGTGTCTTTCACACACTCGATGGTCATCCGGTTCCATTGGCCGAGCGGCTTTTCAGAATTGTCTTTAAGGTTTTTGATGTTTCTACGTTTGCCTTCGGTTCCGCCCCACTCAGCTTTCGGGCCACGCCGGGCTTCCATATCCGGCGTAGTAATGTCTTCGACGATACACCAAAAGTCGCCGGCATTTGTATGCTCCATCTGTACTTCGATCGATTTTGGAAACATACTATACAAAGCCCGCGGCGTAGAGGCATGCACGAGCACGCCACAATTTCCCGGCTTGCCGGCAAAGCGGTACTCCAGATTCAAGCGATAATTTTTATGAATTGCATCGGTGATCAAATGTCCGCCGGGCGTGCCTAAACTTACGAGCATGCCATCGCGTACGATAAAGGGTAAACGCTGCTTAGAAGTGTCCATTTCCGGCACATCAGCATGCCAGCCCGTGAGATCTTTGCCATTGAAAAGTGACCGGGTTTGAGCAAAGCATTGGTTGACGAAAAAATTGGCGAGGAAGAAAATAACAACGGATATTTTTTTCATAATATAGAAGCTTCTTGTTTAGAAAGCATATCGCTTTCATGTGATAGAATTTAGGCGGGTGGAAAATTACAACTAAAAAGAACATCACAAACTTTCCATTAATTCACCCGTTCACCACTAAAAACACAATTATCAAATTGCGCATACCCGGTGATCTTCATCGGTTCCTTTGAACCGTAATACCTGAAAATACAGTGACTGAACCTCACCTTGTCACTATTTGAATAAAATAGATTTTGCCTGCCTATCACCTGCGGGTAGACGAAGTGAAAGGTTGAATTGGTAATGGATGCGGGAATTTGAGAATTGATGGTCCCGATCGTGCCGATGCTTTCGGAAAAAATATTTGTGATAGAAGTTGAATACCAACCGCTATTGTTGATATCGAAGAGGCGGATGCAATGACCGGCAATGTTGCCGCCATCGATGGAATAATTACCAGCCTGGGCCTTTCCATAATGACCGATAGAGATCAGCGTGTGCAGGTTGCCCCAGGAATAAATGCCACGAATGACATTTCCTTTTTCCTGTGCCTGGCCGGAAGCAAAGCCAACCCTGCCATCACCGGTTCGGATGTTTTCAAA
This sequence comes from Ferruginibacter sp., assembly GCA_030655145.1. Lineage (GTDB taxonomy): Bacteria > Bacteroidota > Bacteroidia > Chitinophagales > Chitinophagaceae > Ferruginibacter. The sequence continues at coordinate 4,997 of JAURWD010000293.1, read as the reverse complement.
AATGAGGATGTCGGCATTAAACGTTTTGCCGTTCGGACTAACGAGATAATTGATCGTAAAATTCCCGACAGAAACATCATGAATCTTTACGCCGGTAGATCCCCCGCTGTTTTTAGAACCGTCATAATCGATGACAATGCCGGCATATTGATCGCCACATTTTCCGTTGGCGTCTGAAAATTTTTCCAATGGTAGATTGTAGTAGATGGTGTCCTTTACGGACGGGGCTTTGAACCTGCCTTCAATGAAGAGATTGTTGATCTCCGTGCCTTTGTTGTGCTGCAATCCCAAAGCGAATCCGTCCGTCGACATGTACTTCAACGTGGTCCCATTGCAACAATCCCAGAAAGAGCTTTCACCATACATATGAATGGTTGCTCCAACATATTGCCCTTTGTAGATTCTATATATCGTCAAAGGTTTTGTGTATTCATAAACACCTTTTGGGATGATGAGGTTGCGCAAACCATTACCGGCCAGTACCGTGTTAATGCTTTTTTGCAGGGAATTATAATTGTCCTGGTATTTTCCGGCACCAAACCACCTGGCGCTAAAATCATTTCCGTAAACTCCTTCCGGCTCGACGTTAAGAGTCGTATCAAAGATCCACTGCGACAAGGCCGCATCGATGATACCACCGCGGATGGTGCCTTTGCCGCTGATATGTCCCTTGCTACCAAACTTAAGAATTGCCCCGGCAGGGATCTTCCAGGTGTTGTTAACAGTGGTGTCTTTACTGATGAAAATATCTTGTGACCTGGCAGGTGTCTCCAAAAAAAGCAGGAGAATAACTGCGGCGAAAATGCGCAAATGCATGGTTAGAGGGTTAGGTGTAATAAAAAGTTTAAGGCGCCCCCGCTGTAGCTAAACACCAGGCTGGACGTTGTTTGCAAGCATCTGCAAATAAAGGACCATTGCCGGCAACCGAGATAGGGCATGTGGAGTCGTCCGCTAAAAGCCGCGACCATGCTGGAAAAATTGAACTGTTAAAATTGTGGTGCTAAACTTGACATCTGTAAAAGAGGCTTTTTCGAAAGCACATTCTTGTCTTGAAGTTTTTAAAACAAAGGACTGCGGCTTATTCCTGGTAAAGAATGAGAGAGTCGAAACGGTCTACTTTTACTGAACTGTTTTGTGGTGGCTGCTGTTGTGTTAAAGCTACCTTCCAAACTCCAGGCGGAAGTTGAAATTGTTTGGTAGATGTGGTTCCATTAAACCCGATCCAGATCTTCTTCCAGCTATCTTTCATCGCGGCACCATCAAGTGTATACGCAATTGTTCCTGAAAGCGCGGACTCATCAAATAGTATATGCGTTGCCACTTGTTCACCGGTGGTCATCCGGAATGCTGGATGTGTTTTTCGCATTTGGATCAACGCCTGCACATAACGCACGAGTTCACTGTTGTCTTTTTTTAATTGCCAGTCGATGGCGTTGATGCTGTCACCGCTGTTGTAGGAATTTTCAACACCGTTTTTTGTCCGAAGGAATTCCGTACCCGCATGCAAAAATGGGATACCCTGCGACGTTAGTAAGATGGTGAGACTGAGCCGGTGCATTTTTTCACGATCAGACTTCGATGCAGCTGGATTTGAAATCGCCAGTTTGTCCCAGATCACATTGTTATCGTGACATTCGCAGTAACTGATAACATTGCCCGGCGCCACCGCATAGGGCTTTTTAGAATAGTTGACAGTCGCATAGCGAACCTGGGGGTGAGGACAAGCGGCGGTAATGCCAAACTTTACCGACGTTGTTTTCGTGGAATCTCCACTCGCGAAGCCGCGTTCTTTCAGGCTGAATACACTGCCCTTGATGCCGTCACGCAAGTCATCACTAAATACCGAGATGCCTTTCAACTGGCTGGCATTTGCCTTCAAGGCTCGCAATGAATCGGGTAAGGGCGAAGCACCTGCGGTCCACCCTTCGCCATAAAGCAGGATCCCCGGTTTCACTTTTTGCAGGGCAGCGGCAGTCACATTCATTGTCTCAATGTCATGTACGCCCATAAGGTCGAACCGAAATCCATCGATATGATATTCATGCACCCAATACAGCAAACTCTCAATCATGAACTTTCGCATCATGGGTCGTTCGCTGGCCGTTTCATTCCCACAAGCCGTAGCATCGGAAAAGCTTCCGTCTTTCCGCTGGCGGTAATAATAACCGGGAACAAGTTGATTAAAATTTGATTTCGTGGTTAGAGCGGTATGGTTATATACCACGTCCATGACTACACGCAAACCCTTTTCATGAAAAGCGGCAATCAGTTGTTTTAATTCGCGAATGCGGATTTTGCCATCTGCCGGGTTGGTACTGTACGATCCTTCGGGCGTGTTGTAGTTAAGTGGATCATATCCCCAGTTGTATTGGTTATCGAGTTGCTTTGATTCGTCTATAGAATTGAAATCATAGAATGGAAGCAGGTGAATGTGCGTAACTCGCATTTCCTGCAGGTGCTTTAAACCTGTGGCGGTACCGTTAAAAGTTGTATTTGCTTCCGCTAATCCTAAAAATTTTCCTTTGTGTTTGGCGCCAGAGTTAGGTGATATCGTAGCATCGCGAATATGAAGTTCATAGATGACCGCGTCCGTAGCATCATTGGTCTTGGAAAAAGCTGGGCTTACATCTGCGTTCCATCCTGAAGGGTCAGTATCCGCAAGCGCGATGACCATGCCTCGTTTTCCGTTTGTGCCCACGGCCTTCGCATAAGGGTCAACGACTTCATCGCTCCACTTTCCATCGATCAATACGCGAAACGTATAAAACATTCCTTTTAACTCGCCGGTTGTTTTCGCAAGCCAGGTACCGCTGTTGCTTTTCTCCATTTGAATGGTCCGGATGGATGAAGTTGCTGCGTCGTCTGCATAAAGCAGCAACTCAGCCGCGGCAGCAGTTGGACTCCAGATTCGAAAAGAAGAGGTGGCGGTAGTGTAGGTAAGGCCAAGATCCTGGCCGGTATATTCCGGGTAGGCCGGCCCCGCATACTGGGAGAAACTGTTTTTAACAACCATCATAAAAAGTAAGCCAACAATTATTTCTTTCATACCCGTTACTAAGCGCTAAAGTTAAGTCTTTGGGTAGAAATGGTGATGTGCATTACCTCGCTTACATTTGCTTCGAGCCCGGTTAGTTTCCGCGCCAATAATAATTTCTTGCAAGAAACGATCCTTCAACTTTTTAATGATCACCCGAACCTGGCAGTTGGGTTAAGCCTGGCCGTTAGTGTCGTTGTTGCCATTCTCGGGCTGGTTCCCAGTGTTTTCATTACCGCGGCAAATATCCTTTTCTTCGGTTTTTGGCCTGGTACCCTGATCTCATTTGCCGGCGAAGCGATCGGTGCGCTGGTAGCTTTCTGGTTATACCGTACCGGGTTCAAGAAGACCACTCAACGAGGCCTTCAAAAATACCCTTCGCTCAACCGCCTTGTTTCTGCAGAATACCTTGAAGCATTCGGACTCATATTTTCTCTCCGGCTGATCCCGTTCGTTCCGTCGGGTTTGATCACTTTTGCCGCGGCCATCGGCAAGGTTTCCTGGATCGTTTTTTTGATCGCAAGCTCGCTTGGTAAAATTCCCGCTCTTTTGATAGAAGCATATTCAGTGAGCAAGATCACCGAATTTAACTGGCAGGGAAAATTGATCCTTGCCCTGGTTGCACTCGGCATGCTTTACTATTTGATAAAAAGAAAAAAGTCGGGCTGATGTTTCCGTGGTTTAATAACCTACCTTAACTACCATTATCTTTGGAAGAGTTTTTTGATGCAAAGAATAGGACCAGCAATTTCGGGTTTTGGAGGGTGCGACCAGATGGGAATGAAATTGAACTGTTATGTGTCAGGGTTTTCATGGCGCCGGGGAGGACTACCATCGTATCTTCTTATATTTATATCCTAATATGTCAATCCTAACCGCAATTGAGCATCACGTAGTTTCTATGTTAACGAAAGGGCTCTCCACGTCATTATCTTATCACGATGTAAATCACACCCTCGATGTGACGGCCCAGTGCCGCGTGATCGCCCATGCAGAAAAAATTAACGACCCCCAGTCCCTCGCGGAACTGGAAATTGCTTCCCTCTATCATGATACCGGTTTTCTTTACGTGTATGAAAATCACGAAGAAAAAGGCTGTGACCTTGCGCGGGAACAATTGCCTGCATTTGGAGTAAGCCCGGAGGCGATTGAAAACATTTGTGCACTGATCATGGCGACGAAAGTGCCGCAGACGCCAAGGAATGAATTACAGAAGATCATCTGTGATGCTGACCTGGACTACCTCGGCAGGGATGATTTTTTTGAAACCGGTGAGCGCTTAAGGCAGGAATTAATGTCGTATAAATTTATTAAAGACGACCAGGATTGGGAGGATCGCCAGTTGTCGTTTTTAAAAACACATCAATATTTTACACGAACATGCCGGGATAAAAGATCCCGGGAAAAATTAAAGTTTATCAGGCAGCTTGAATCGCTGAGCAACCCCGCAACAAAATAATTCTATACCTGAAGAAATAAATGAAACAAAAAAATTTTTGGCTACGAACCCTGAATGTCAGGTCTGAGGAAGGATGGTTGGTAAAAAAACTTTTTTTACTTCAATTTTTCCAGGGAGCTGGTATCGCCTTCTTCTTTACTGCAGCCTTCGCACTTTTTCTTTCGCATTATCCTGTTACTGAACTGCCGCATGTGTTTATTTTTTCCTCACTGCTCCTTTGGGTGGCCGGGATTATTTATTCGCGGGTGGAACACCATTTCGAGATCAGCAAGCTCGCGATCATCATCACCGTCTTCATGCTAATAAGCATGCTGGGTTTCAGGATTGCATTTGATTTCGTGAAAGATGATTGGTTCTTATACGGGATGCTGGCCTGGTTCAACGTGTTGTATCTGCTGAATAATTTAGAGTTCTGGGGCGTAGCCTCTCTCCTCTTCGATGCCCGCCAAAGCAAGCGCCTCTTCGGGGTAATCAGTTCGGGAGACATACCGGCAAAGTTTATCG
>JAURWD010000288.1 GCA_030655145.1 Ferruginibacter sp. | reverse complement strand
TTCGACCGGAAAGCGAGCTTAAATAATTTCGAGGTAGCGTTTTAGTTCCCAGTCGGTAACCACCTTCGAGAACTGGCGCCACTCCCACTCCCTGGTTGCGGTAAAATGAGCCACAAAATCATTTCCAAATAATTCAGCGGGCAGGGCAGATTGTTTCATCTGTTGCGTGGCCTCCCAAAGATTCGCCGGGAGTATTCCATTCTTCGTATCTGCGTAGCCGTTACCTACCGTTGCAGCTGTTTTCAGTTTGAGTTTATTTTTGATTCCATAAAGTCCGGCCGCGAGGCAGCCTGCGATGGCGAGATATGGATTGCTATCAGAACCGACGACCCGGGTTTCAAGACGCGTCGAACTACTGGAACCTGGCAGGGCCCGTAAGGCCGTCGTGCGATTATCGATCGCCCAGGTTAAGGTGGTTGGCGCCCATGCTCCTTCTACCAGTCGCTTATAACTGTTAACCGTAGGTGCAAACATGGGCAGGATGTACGGCATACAATAAAGCTGGCCAGCCATATAGCTTTCCATCAAGGTGCTGATGCCGGAGCTTCTTTTTTTATCAAAGAAAAGATTCTGTTTTTTGTCTGCCGTCCAGAGGCTCTGGTGCACATGCCCACTGCATCCCGGGAGGCTTTCGCTGTATTTCGCCATGAAGGTGGCGAGTATTCCGTGCAACTGTGCGATCTGTTTCACACCGGCTTTAAAAAGTACTGCCCGATCCGCAGCTTCCAGGGCTTCGGAATACGTGATGGCAGCTTCGTACACCCCCGGACCAGTTTCCGTATGCAATCCTTCTAACGGCACACCAAATCTTTTTAGCTGATCAAAGAGGTCGTTAAAATAGCTCGATCTACCAGCCGCACGTTGCAAGGAATAGCCAAACATACCGGGCGTTATCGGGTGAGTTTCGCGAAACTTTGTTGCATATAATTCTGAGGTATTATCAACGAGATTGAACCATTCAAATTCCTGGGCGGCAAACGGCGCGTAGCCTGCACTATCGGCCTCACTGATAATTTTTTTTAATAAACTGCGGGGACAAATTGCAAGATCTTTCCCACCTCCATCGCGGAAATCTGCCAAAAAAAATGGCGTATCATTTTCCCAGGGAACCTGGCGAAAACTTTGCAGATCAATGATGGCTGTCGCATCAGGATAGCCGGTATGCCAGCCTGTATACTGAACATTATCATAAGCTGCATCGGCAGCATCCCAGCCAAAAATAACATTGCAAAAACCGAATCCTTTTTCTATGATGGAGCAAAACTTTTCGTAACTGATCATCTTGCCGCGAAGCACCCCGTCAAGATCCGTAACCGCGATCTTCACCTTTTCAATGTTCTGTTCCGCGAGCTGGCGCAGAATTTCGGTATCAGTTATTTTTTGAGGAGACATTGCCCGAACGTTTTACAATGAAATGAAACCAAATATAACCAAGTGCGAGGAGAGCAAAAAAGATCAGGGATAATTTCAGGTTGAGGGTGATCATGGCAATCATGGATACGCACGCGATGACCAGGGCAGTCAGCGGAAAGGCCGGGTAGAAAGGCACTTTAAAGGGACGCGGCATACCAGGCTCCTTTTTTCGCAGCACCAGTACAGCGATCATTGCAAAAATATATAAGGTGATGGCGCCGAAGCAAGCAATGGTGATAATGTCGCCCGTCTTCCCCGTAAAAAGCGCGACAATACCGATAGCCATATTTAAGACGAGGGCATTTGCAGGAGTTTTAAACCGCGGGTGAATTTTACCAAAGACGGCGGGGATACAACCACTGCGCCCGAATTCAAAACTTGCGCGGCTGGCTGCCAGTATAAGACCATGGAACGAGGCAACTAATCCCATTAACCCGATGGTGATAAGCAGGTGATACATCCAACCGGTGGAACCGGTGATCTGGCTTAGCGCCAGCGGCAAAGGTGAGTCAGAGGCACTCGCTCCCGGCACCGGGTACACGACTTTTTCCCAGCCACCTACGCCGACTGAAGAAAGAAAAATTAAGGCGCAGAGTATGATCAAGGTTAGCAGCGCCGATCCAAACCCAACCAACACGTTTCGTTGTGGGTTCACCGTTTCCTCGGCAACATTGGCAACCCCCTCGAGGCCGAGGAAAAACCAGATCGCAAACGGGATGGCAGCCCAGGCGCCTTTCCAGCCGTGAGGAAACGCATTTTGCGTGAGGTTTGCCCATTCAAAATGTGGTAAGGCGATGCCACTGAAAAGCAATAATTCAAAAACAGCAAAAGCAGTGATGATCAATTCGAAAGCGGCGGCGGCGCGAATGCCAACCATGTTTAAAACGGTGAATATTATATAGGCAGTGATGGCGATCGTCGTAACAGAAAATTGTGGGAAGAAAATGTGAAAGTAGGCCCCGATAGCCGCAGCAATGGCCGGTGGTGCAAAGACGAATTCAATGATCTGTGCCATGCCTGCAATAAAGCCAAGGTCCCTGCCCACTGCGCGGGTCGTGTAATCAAAAACGCCACCTGCCTTTGGAATTGCACAGGCCAGTTCTGTATAAGAAAAAGTAAAAGTGATGTAGAGAATGATGATGAAGAAAGTTGCAATGGCGAGGCCAAGCGTGCCGCCAGCCTCAAGTCCCAGGTTCCAACCGAAATACATGCCCGAGATCACGTAACCTACTCCAAGGCCCCATAACATCAGGGGACCGAGGGTGCGTTTTAATTGTGGTGAACCGGGTGCATGTTCGGGAGCAGTTTCTGTCATCAATTTAACTTATCCCTTAAAGATAATGATTGAATCAATGCAGCTTCAACGCATAATCACACAACAGTGCCGGATAATTATTTGAAAGCACCGGAATTACTGATGAATGCGATGCTCTTGCTATCAGGGCTCCAGGATGGCGTATTGATGGTTCCTTGTCCGCCGAACAAATAGGCGATCACTTTTAACGGGCCACCATTTACCGGCATCAGGCGCAACTGTACATGTTTGTAAAACGGGTGATCTGCAGGGTTGACCGTAGTCGGGAAGGAAAGAATTACCATCCATTTTCCATCAGGGGAAATATGTGGGAACCAGTTGTTGTATTCGTCGAAAGTAAGTTGCTCGTTGCCGCTGCCATCAGGTTTCATGAGCCAGACCTGCATCGTGCCGCTTTGAGTCGAGTTGTAATAAATGAATTTCCCATCGGGAGAAAACTCCGGCCCATCGGCCAAGCCGTCCGCGTTAAAGGTCAGTTGTACTTCCGGTCCACCATTGATCGGCTTTTTGTAAATATTATATGCCGGGCTTTTACTGATCCGTTGTGCGGTGTACAGCACCTCCTTGCCATTCGGCGTCCACCCGTGCAGGTAAGACGGCGTGCTGTCAGTGACTAACGTTGGTTCCCCACCTGCTAACGGCAACACATACACCGTGGAGCCACCGCCCGGCAAACCTTGCCGCTGGTGACTGATGCCTAGCATTTTACCATCAAATGAAATCACATGGTCGTTATTATTACGGTTGGCAATGCCTGTATTGATCTTTGTTGGTATTCCCCCGCCAACCGGCACGGTAAACAGTGATCCGCCCTGGTTGAACAGGATACTCTTCCCGTCAGGCATCCAGTTCGGAGCTTCCAGTCTGCCTGAATCCGTGTGGATCACTTTTCTTTTGCCATCAGCAATGGTCATTAGTTCGAGCTTGCTACCGAGGATGCCATCGCGATAGCCATTGTAATTGTCCGGTACCGGTTTTTCAATGCGTATGTTCCAGGCCTGGCCTTCTTCGATAACGTCAGCGTTGTGGCTGCAGATGAAAAGACCCGCCAGCACCTCGTCGGGCATATCCGGTAACTCTATGCGACCAACTTCCTGCAACGGCTCTCCCACTCCCGCAGCACGCATAATAACAAGTTTTCCTACCCGTTGCAATTGTATTATCCTGACTTTCTTTTTCTTGTAAAAAACTTCATCCTGCGGGTCCCGCATGTACGCTCCCCGGAGCCTTCTCCATTGTAATACCGTCAATCCATCGCCATGAACAGTTGCAGTAATGTGAGCGGCATCTTCCTGTTCGGATTCGCGGATCATCCAGCCGATCTTGCGATGCGGATCCTTGCCATCTCCCATTAATTTTACATCTGCCGTCACCATAAAATCGCCTTTCAGCTTATTATAAGCGTACTGGAATTCGTCGCGGTTGAACCAAACATTGTAACCCGCGCCTTTCAGCGTGTACACCTGATCGTTACTATCAAAAGTAGTGGAACCTTTCAGCTTCGGCTTACCGATATCCGTGGCGAATTTGAAGTCGCCGGCACCGGATGATTGTGCCAGGGAATCCAAACAGGAAATTAAGATCAATGCAAGCAGCGTTCGTTTCATAATTAAATGTTGATATCAGTGAATTAAACCCGGTCCAGAATTCTTTTCTTAAAGCTCATTTTTCTTCAGCAGATCAATGGCGTGATTGGCAGCCCTCGCGGTGAGTGCCATATAAGTTAAGGAGGGATTCTGCGTGGAGGTTGAGGTCATGCAGGCACCATCCGTAACAAATACATTTTTACAGGCGTGCAACTGGTTCCACTCATTTAATAAAGAGGTCTTCGGATCTTTTCCCATCCGTACGCCACCCATTTCGTGAATGTCAAGGCCAGGTGCCTGCTTGCTATCGTGTGGTTTAATATCTGTGAAGCCCGCCTTTGTATACATATCCGTTGTTTGCTCCATAAAATCTTTGATCATCTTTTCATCATTGTCATCATAGTCAATGGAAATACGCAACTGCGGAATACCCCACTCATCTTTTTTTGTATCATCAAGGGCGATGAAGTTTGATTCTTTTGGAATTGTTTCGCCCATAAACTGCGACCCCACGTACCAGGGGCCTAGCTTTGGTTTTTCCAGCAGGTTGTTTGCCAGCGTGTCACCAAATCCGTCTGAATTGTTGCCGCTGTATCTGCCCGCATTGAACGTAACCGCATAACCGCGAAGAAAATCGGTTTCCTGTTTTCGCACGTTGCGGAAGCGGGGAATATAGGCACCGGTGGCCCGGCCATTTTCCGTGGTGCTGTCGAGCAAGCCTTCATATTTTGCGCTTATCCTTGCCCGGTAGTTATGGAATGCAGCGTATTTGCCCAGCAGGCCGCTGTCGTTACCAAGGCCATTAGGAAAACGTTTTGAGGTTGAATTCAGTAACACCAGGTTTGTATTGATGCTCCCGGCATTTACGAATATCACTTTTGCAAAAAACTCAGTTGCTTGTTTGGTTACCGAATCTATGACGCGAACGCCGGTTGCTTTGCCTTTCACTTCATCGTAAATGATGGAATGAACCACCGAGTTTGGACGCAAGGTCAGATTACCGGTTTTCTCCGCCCAGGGAATGGTCGTTGAATTGGAATTGTAATAGCCACCAAAGGGGCAACCACGTTGGCAAAGATTTCTTGCCTGGCATTGTCCCCTGCCCTGCTCCAGGTGAATCGGTTCGGGTTTGGTGAGATGGGCACAGCGGGCATAAATTACATGGCGATCCGTAAAGTTTTTTGCCACCGAATCTTTAAAATGATTTTCAACGCAGGTGAGTTCCCAGGCCGGCAAAAATTCACCGTCCGGCAACTCCGCGAGTCCATCCTTATTACCGCTGATGCCCGCAAACTTTTCTACGTAACTGTACCAGGGTGCCAGGTCTTTATAGCGAATCGGCCAGTCAACAGCAAAGCCGTCACGCGCCGGTCCTTCGAAATCAAAGTCGCTCCAGCGCTGTGTTTGCCGGGCCCACATGATGCTTTTGCCTCCTACCTGGTAACCGCGGATCCAGTCGAAAGGTTTTTCCTGCACGTATGGGTGATCGTTATCTTTCACGAAAAAATGCATGGCATCTTCGCGGAAGGCATAACAGCGACTGATCACGGGGTTGTCCTTAGCGATCGCATACGGTATCTGCCCGCGATGTTTAAACTCCCAGGGTAACATGTTCGTGGTCGGGTAATCTTTCAGGTGTTTCACGTCGCGTCCACGTTCCAGCACCAGCGTCTTCAATCCCTTCTCACAAAATTCTTTCGCGGCCCAGCCGCCACTCATGCCACTGCCGATGACAATGGCGTCAAAAGTATTTGTTGTATCTCCCATAAATTAGTTGTGTGATTTAGTGTATTGGATAATGATCAGGATTTTGCTACCGGAACACAGCCTTTGAAATTGCTGCCGGGAACCATTTTGTACCCCACAACATCGGTGAGGTATTTCTGTGAAGACGTCATGGCTTGCACGGTATGTCGTTTTGTTGTTTCATAAAACTTTGCGGCATTCTCGGGTACGTCCTTTTTAGCCTCAATGAAAGTCAACATGTCTTTCTTTTGAGCGTCAGAACTAGAGACAAAAGACCCGCCGAATTTTTCCTTCGACAGTTTTTCAAATTCTTCCATGCCGTCTGTGAAAACCTTTTGACGTTCCGGCGGGTAACATTCATCCACCATCATCAGGGTGAATTCTGTTGCTTTTATGTCTCCGCTTCCCTGGAACTTCGTTTTGGGAAGAATAAAATCTGACAGCCGGCGGATCATTGTTTCCTGGGCACCAGTAAGGGAAAAATTCTTTAAGGCGATGGTGGCTGTTTCTTCGCCCGCACAGGACGGTAAAACTGCGGCCCCGGCTGAAAGGATGACAAAATTGTAAATCGCTTCTCTGCGGTTCATTAGACGATATTAAATTTATTGATAGATGTATGATTAAATCTACGACCTGATCTTCTTCAGGTATTGCATGTTTTCCTTCATGCTTTGCAACGGGGAACTGGCGTATTCTTCCTGTTCGATGAAGTAATTATCCAGCCCGGATTTTTTTGCGTTGTCAAACATTTGCTGGATGTTTAAACCACCCTTTCCGAATTCGGTGCTGTGTTTTTTTGTAAGGTCCATGTCTTTCAAATGCCAGAGCGGGAACCTGCCGGGATAGCGCGTAAAGTAATCAAGCGGATCTTTACCAGGAATGATCACCCAACCCAGATCCAGTTCCATACAGACGAGCGCCGGATCTGTTTCGTCAAGCAGGATATCATACAATACTTTTCCCTGGTCCTGCTCAAATTCGTACTCGTGATTGTGGTACCCAAACTTCAGATTCAGTTTATTGCACTTCTCCCCAGCCTTGTTAAATGCCTCGGCAACCTTTTTATAATTGTCGATGGTTTGCCCGCTCGAAGGCATCGAGGAGCAGATGACGTATTTCTGACCGGAAGCAACGGCGTCTTCCATTGTTTTTTCAAATTTGTTGTCGAGTTGCACGTGCCCGCTGCGGAGAGTCATGCCATGGCTGTGGCAGGCATCTTTCATTTCTTTTGGGGTCATTCCGTAGTAGTAACCTTTAGGACTACCCGCAGATTCAATTTGCTTGATACCTAAGGCTGCGAGCTGTTTCAAAGTGCCGTGGGCATCCGCAAGCATTTCATTTCGTACCGTATATAACTGGATCCCGGGATTGTCGACCATCCCATTATTT
>JAURWD010000284.1 GCA_030655145.1 Ferruginibacter sp. | reverse complement strand
GGGGCTACGTCTCCTGCCGCCAGGCCACCAAAGCGAAAGAAAACTACACGCTAAAATATCCAGGCTTCAAATTTAGAAAGAGAGCCGTCCTTTTATGGGACGGCTCTCTTTTGCCATAGATATTGAAAATTTATGCGGGCGATTGGTTTGTACAAATCAAACTTAGCGTTTAAGTTTCATAATTTTGATTGATAAAAATGATCATGAGATCGAAATAATCTATCAGCCTCACCATGACTTTCACTCAGCTTGAATACATCATTTCCGTCGACACCTACCGGCATTTTGCGAAGGCGGCGCAAAAGTGTTTCATAACGCAGCCCACCTTGAGTATGCAAATACAAAAACTGGAAGAAGAACTTGGCAGCAAAATTTTTGACAGGAGCAAGCAGCCGGTCATTCCCACAGAGCTCGGTGAAGAAATAGTCAGGCAAGCCCGCATCATCATGCATGAATCGAAGATGATGCATCAACTGGTGCGTGACCGCAATGGCAAACTGCAGGGGGAATTGCGGATTGGCATCATCCCCACCCTGGCCCCTTACTTGCTGCCCATGTTCCTGCAGCCCTTCCTCAATAGCTACCCTGATATTCGCATCCGGGTGAAAGAAATGACCACTGATATTATTCTTGAAAAATTAAAAGCCGGGAGAATCGATGCCGGCTTATTGGTCACGCCACTGCTGGATAACAGCATTACAGAATATCCACTTTTTTATGAAGAGCTAGTGGCCTACGTTTCAAAGAAAAATGCTGCCTATAAAAAAACATATGTGCTTGCAGATGATATCGATTTAAAAGAACTGTGGCTGCTGGAAGAGGGACATTGTTTTCGGTCCCAGATTGTAAACCTCTGTGAACTAAAAAAAATGAACAAGGAACAAAGTCATTTCGAATATGAAGCAGGTAGCGTAGAGACCTTAAGAAAAATGGTTGAAATGCACAATGGTGTAACGATACTACCGGAAATGGCTACCCTGGATTTTTCGGTTAAACAACTGAACATGATCCGGCATTTCAAGGCCCCGGTCCCGGTACGGGAGGTGAGTTTAATTACGCATCGGAATTACGTCAAGAAAAAATTAGTGGATGCGTTAAAAGAGCAGATACTGGTTAATCTTCCTCAAAAGATAATGCTGAACAAAAAGAGAAACCTGGTTAAGATTTAAGCCCTGATTGAACTTTATGCTTATCCTTGTGTTGAGAGACAAACTTAAAATAAAATTATGGCCATTGTTGTAGGACAGGAAGCTCCCGCTTTCAAACTTTTTAACGATGAAAAAAAACCGGTTAGCCTCGAAGATCTGCGAGGCAAAAAAGTCCTGTTATTGTTTTTTCCGTTAGCATTTAGCAGCGTCTGTACCGCCGAACTCTGCAGCATCCGTGATAATATCGCTCGCTACAACGAAGTTGATGCAACCGTCATTGGCGTATCAGTTGACTCGGTGTATGTGTTAAAGAAGTTCCGCGAGGATCAACAGTTGAACTTTATGCTGATCTCTGATTTCAACAAAAGCCTTTCCCGCGCTTTCGATGTTATTTATGAAACCTTTGGTTACGAGATGCAAGGTGTAAGTAAGAGAGCCGCCTTTGTTATTGATAAAGAAGGCATTATTCGCTATTCCGAAGAATGCAAGACCCCTGCAGAGCTACCGGATTTTGAAAAAATAAGGGACGTCTTAAGTGGCCTGGAATAAATTATCTCCTAATTGCTCCTCGTTTAACATAAACTGGTATTTTTTTCGTTAATATTAGCGGGAAGTATTTTATTTTAAAATGCTACTTTTACTTTACTGAAAAAGATAATAACCATAACAGCTTTACTATTTGGTATAACTTTTACTTCAATTGCACAAAATAAGCCCGCTGCTAATACTCCTGCGGAGCCCGGCGCAAAAATTGTAAAGTTTTATCCAAACCCTGCTACCACGAATATCAACTTCGAGTTGCAACGTGCGTTGGATAAATCCTATTCACTTCAGATCTTCAATTTTATGGGTAAAAAAGTATTGGAAATGACCCCTTCTTCCCAGCGGTTAAACCTGCAACTCAGCGGGCTCTACCGCGGAGTGTATGTTTTCCAGTTACGCGACAAGTCCGGTAAAATCTTCGATTCCGGCCGCTTCCAGATCATTCGCTAATCACAGTTTTATTTCATTTTTTGCTGCTACAAAACCTGTACAACCAGGAATTTCAGGTAATGCGTGTACTCCTGCTCGCGAACGATCGGATGATCCGGTGACTGCGCATTGAATAACACCTGCCGGGTTTTCCGTTTAGCATCTTTGGCCGCCATACTTACGATATCCAGGAATAATTCGGGCTTCACCAGGTTGGTACAACTCGAGGTCACCAGGAATCCACCCGGTTTCACCAGTTTGATCCCACGGAGATTGATTTCTTTATAACCCGCGACTGCTTTGTCAATGGTGCTCCTGGTTTTGGTAAAGGAAGGAGGATCCAGCATCACCACGTCCCATTGCTTGTCCTCTTTTGTGAGGTTCTTCAGCACGTCAAACGCATTTACGCATTCAAACTTGCAAAGATGATCCACGCCATTCAGCACTGCATTTTTTTGCGACATTTCAACTGCAGCCTGGGAAATATCGAACCCAAGTACAGATTTTGCCCCAAAGCAAGCGGCTGCCACTTCGAACGAGCCGGTATAGCAAAATCCACCGAGGACATCCGCATCTTTCACAATATTCCGGATGGCGTTCCGATTGTCTTGTTGGTCAAGAAAGTAACCGGTCTTTTGCCCGTTAACAAGGTCAACATGATATTGAACACCATTCTCTTTGATAATAATGTTGGTATCAAAGGGTTCGGAAAGAAAGCCTTTGTGTTGTTCCATTCCTTCTAACTCGCGTATGGGCACATCATTTCTTTCATAAATTCCTTTGGGCGCAAATATGGCCTGCAGTGCTTCCACAATCGCTGGTTTCCACATGTCGATGCCAAAGGCTAATGTTTGAATCACGAAATAGTCGTTGAATTTATCAATGATCAGCTGCGGCAAGTCGTCTGCCTCACCAAAAATCAACCTGCAGTTTTCTGTGTAGCCTAATTTCTGGCGATAGGCCCAGGCGGCGAAGATCTTGTCATGAAAGAACTTCGCGTTGATGGTCTCGGCTTTGTTTCGAGTGAGCAGCCGCACCATGATCTGCGAATCTGGATTTACATATCCTCGCCCTATGAAATGTTTATCGTGGGTGTACACGTCAACGATCTCTCCTTTTTTGGCTGCCGCATCCAATGCTTTGCCCCGGTTTACTTCGTTCGCAAAAACCCAGGGGTGTCCATTTTCGACCCGGCGGCTTATATTTTTATTAAGGATGATGCTTTTCATGAAAGCAAAGGTAACGTGCCATAATTCATGTCAGCGTAAATCAGAAACCGTTTGACAATTTGACCGCAATCGCACCTTGGCAAAATGTTTGACAATCGTACATTTGCCAACAATTTTAAGCACTCCAATCGAAGCTAAAAGGATATAATTCAATTATTATGGACGAAAAAACAAAAGATTCGCAGGGAAACGCGGAAATGACTGAAGACATTAAAGGTTTTAGTGAAATGAACATCAACTCTGATGCTGACATTCCGGGTAATACCCATCTGAGTAACCCGGAGCCAGAGAATGCCGTTGACAAAATCCAGGCAGAACTGGATGAGCAGAAGGACAAATACATGCGCCTTTTCGCTGAATTCGATAATTATAAAAGAAGAAGTGCGAAAGAAAGGATGGAACTGATTCAGACTGCTGGAAAAGAAGTGATCATGTCATTATTGGAAGTGTTAGATGATAGCGAAAGGGCAGAAAAACAGTTGCAAAAGAGTAACGATGTGGCGCAGATCAAAGAAGGCATCCAACTGGTTTTCAATAAACTGCGCAGCACTTTGCAATCCAAAGGTGTAAAACCGATGGAAAGCATCAATTCCGACTTTGATGTTGAAAAACATGAGGCCATTACGGAAATTCCTGCACCCACTCCTGCCCTTGCCGGTAAGGTAGTTGATGAAGTGCAAAAAGGATATTACCTGAATGACAAACTTATCCGTTTCGCTAAAGTGGTAGTCGGAAAATAAGCTCCACAAAAACAAATATATGCCAGGCGAGTTCGTTCTCGTGTTAGTCGGAAATGGCATACAGCTAATCAGCACATCAGTATTATGAAGAGAGACTTTTATGAGATTTTGAGCGTCGCTAAATCTGCATCGCAAGATGAGATCAAGAAAGCTTATCGCAAAGTGGCCATGCAATATCACCCGGATAGAAATCCCGGGGATAAACCATCAGAAGAAAAATTCAAGGAGGCTGCAGAAGCCTATGAAATACTAAGTGACACAGATAAGCGGGCACAATATGACCGGTTTGGTCATACTGCTTTTGCCCAGGGCCGCGGCGGCGGTGGTGGTGGCTATAGTAATATGGATGACATCTTCAGCCAGTTTGGAGATATTTTCGGGGATGAAAGTCCTTTTGGTAGTTTCTTTGGAGGCGGCGGTGGTGGCGGAAGAAGGTCTTCTGGCGGAAGAGCCCGGGGCGTTCGTGGAAGTAATCTTCGTATCAAGATAAAGCTGAATTACGAGGAGATGGCAAAAGGGGCTTCCAAGACCGTAAAGGTTAAGAAGTACGTGATCTGCGGAACCTGTACGGGTAGCGGAGCGAAAGATAAGAACAGCGTTCAAACCTGCGGAAGCTGCGGTGGTAGCGGCCAGGTTCGGCGAGTGCAAAATACCTTCCTGGGGCAAATGCAAACGGTTACGACTTGTCCAACCTGTAATGGAGAAGGAAGTACAATTGCAAACAAATGCACCACTTGTAAAGGTGAAGGAAGGGTCTACGGAGAAGAAACCGTTACGATAGATATCCCGGCTGGTGTTCAGGAAGGCATGCAACTTAGCATGAATGGAAAAGGAAACGCTGGCGAAAGAGGTGGTGCAAATGGTGACCTCATTGTTTTAATTGAAGAAGAAGCACACGCGGAACTTCACCGCGATGGCTTAAATGTCGCTTATGACCTGCACATTTCGTTTCCTGAAGCTGTCTTTGGTATCAATGTAGAAGTGCCGACCATCGATGGCAAGGCCAAGATCAAAATTCCACCTGGAACTCAAAGTGGAAAAATCTTCCGCCTGAAAGGCAAAGGATTTCCTGCCGTAAATAGTTACGAAAAAGGTGACCAGTTAATACATGTGAATGTTTGGACACCTCAAAATGTAAACGGCGACGAAAAGAGTATGTTGGAGAAAATGCAGGCCAGCCAGAATTTTCAACCAAAACCTGAAAAGGGAGAAAAATCATTTTTCGATAAGGTGAGGGAAATGTTTACTTAACAGATTTTTTCTTCTTCTTTTTTGATGGGTACAGCTTTTTAGCAATGGTGATCAATTGGAGAAATTCCTGCTGCAAGTAATCGGTGCTGTCGTAAGAATTTAGGGCGACGGTTTCAATGTCGGGCCAGTCCGCAGCTTTCAAATATTTTGATTGTCGCAATTTTAAGCCAAACATAGCCAGTGCTGCTGCAAATTGGTACTCTTTCTTGATACTGCTGAATCCTACATAATTATCGCTGCATTCGTACTTTACCTGGTTATGTATTTTATCATTCTCAAGGCTATAATTGAGCGTAACGTCTGCAATTGGCTCTTTAACACTGGTGGCGAGGGTAGCATTTTCTGCCAGGTTTGGCACCACTTCAAAAATGGCCATAATACTGTTTCCACTACCTATTTCTCCCCCTTCAAGTTTACCTAAGCTGTCTGCAATTGCATCTTTTTTGTTGTCGAAACCTATGAGCCTGTAAGATTTTACCGACTTGGGGTTGAAATGAACATTGAGCATCACATCGTCAGCAATTGCGAAAAAGGTTTGGGTAACTTCTTTCACCAAAACTTTTTCTGCCTCCCGAATGTCATCGAGGTAAGCGTAGTTCCCATTTCCACGTTTCGCCAGGGTTTCTAACTTCGAGTCTTTAAAATTTCCCATACCTACACCCAAACAAGTAAGATACACCCCCGTTTGCCGCTCGCGGGTTATGAGATCTTCCAGCGCTTTCTCAGTTGTCTCCCCCACATTAAAATCGCCGTCAGTAGCGAGAATAACGCGGTTGTTCCCTCCTTTGATGAAGGTACTCTCAGCTACCTTATACGCAGTTCTGATGGCAGATTCTCCCGGGGTATCTCCTGATGCCCTCAGTTCTTCAATAGACCGGATGATCTTCTGTTTCTCTGCGCCGCTGGTGGGTTGCATCCATACGGCGACACTTCCGCCGTAAATAACAATCGAAACAGTATCAATCGGCCGTAGATTTTTTACCAACATCTGGAAAGCTGCTTTCACGAGTGGCAGTCGATTGGGCATATCCATACTTCCAGAGGCGTCGATAAGAAAAACGAGGTTGCTGGGCGGCACCTTATCAAGATTTAACTTCTTGGCATTGATGTTTAGGAAAAGCAGCTTACTTTCTTCATTCCAGGGACAATCGGAATATTGAGATTCCATTTCGAAAACCTTGTCGCCGGTAGGTTCCTTGTAATTAAGGTTAAAATAATTCAAGAGTTCTTCAATGCGCACGGCGTCAGGAGGAACAGTGCTCTCCATGTGGAGGAAGCGCCTGATATTACTGTAGGAAGCTTTGTTTACGTTTAACGAGAACGCGGTGTTTGGAAACTTACCAGCATTTACT
The DNA here is from genome assembly GCA_030655145.1 of Ferruginibacter sp. Taxonomy (GTDB): domain Bacteria; phylum Bacteroidota; class Bacteroidia; order Chitinophagales; family Chitinophagaceae; genus Ferruginibacter. The sequence goes on along the minus strand of JAURWD010000284.1, from coordinate 3,642 downwards.
TCTTCGTTTTCTACCAGCGAAAAATAGGACTCATCGCTGATGACCCAATTGAATTTGTAAGATTGTGTCTGGTCCTTGGTGATGGAGATCAGCTTTTGCCGGTTCTTGCTGGCATTTGAAGACAACGCTTTCAGCACGATCGACTGGAAAACATCAGCTTTAACGCCGACCATCCTGGTTTCGTAGCCATCAAGTGTTAAGGTGAGAGAATCATGGAGCGAACTTGTACTAATGCCAAAACCGCCAGTGACTCCAGAATAGTACAGCATTCGATTTGAATGCATGAACATCTTCACATTCTGTAGTGGCTGGCTTTTCTCATCCTTTATCTCACCACGTAAATAGTACTGAGCGTTGGAGGTTAGAAAGGATAAAAAAAAGGATATATAGGCAATCAGTCTTTTCAACAGGCTAAAGTTAAGGCAATTAAAAGTGTCACTTTCAGCTTCAACCCCCGGTATAACCGTTGGCTAGTCTTCAGTAAGCTTATATATTTCGGCCAGGTTTCGGCCCAGTCCATCGAAATCAAGTCCAAATCCAAGTAAAAATTTGTTGGGAACGCTAAAACCCAGGTAATCGATATGTATCGGATGTTCAAGCGCTTCAGGCTTATGGAGTAATGCAGCGATCTTCAGGGAGGCGGGCTGTTGGTTATGGAGCTGCGGCAAAAATTTATATAACGTGTTGCCGGTATCAACAATATCCTCAATGATCACCACATGCCGGTCTTTTAGCGGTTCGTCGAGACCAATAGAGGTAATGACATTACCTGTTGATCTTGTCCCTTTATAGGACGCCAGTTTAATGAAACATATTTCCGCGTCAATATTGATCTCTTTGAATAGGTCGGAAGCAAACATGAATGAGCCGTTCAGGATCGCAATAAAAATCGGCCGTTTGCCCTGGTAGTCTTGATTAATGCGCTTTCCCAGATCCGCAATTCTTTCCTTAATGGCGGCAGCACTTAAATACGGTTCGAATTCTTTGTCGTTTACCTTGATGACTGCCATGGCGGATAAAAATTTGTAGTTGAGCTCTTGATAGACAAGTGGGAATCAAGTGTCCGGGGATTACTGAGATACAATTAGTTGTTGCCCGATCTGTAGATTGTCAGAGGACAGGTTATTCCATTCCCTTAGCTGCTGAACGGTAACGCTGTGTTTCTTTGCCACAGAATAAAGGCCATCTTTCGCCTTTACTTCGTAAGTACGGGCAGATCGATTGCTGGCGGAGGCCTGGATGGCTTTCGCCTGGTCGGTTTCAGCAACCGGCTGTAGATACACCTTCGTTCCGGCTGAAAGTTCCGTATCCTCATTTACCTGGTTATAATCGAGGACAGACTGGAGCTGAACACCGTTCTCCTGGGCTATGTCGTAGTAAGTCGTTTTTTTACGAATCACCTCAAACTGTTTTTCGCCCTTTTCCGCTTTTCTTTCCAGGAAGATCAGCTGCGGTGCATCCAAAATTCCGTCTTCTTCCAGGTCGTTATAATCCAACAATTTCCTGAGGTTAACATTGTGCTGTGAAGCAATCGCCAACAGGGAGGTGCCAGTTTCAGCCCAGATGCATTTGTTACCATTGATCTTAGTTACAACCCCGGTACTGGCAACTTCACGCGACACGGCTTGCTGAGCCTGGTAATCACCTTCTATTTTTTGATTGGTAGCAAAGACGACCTCTGGATCGTTTTGGAACTTTTTCGATTCAAATTTGGGAACCTCTTTCGCAGCGGAGACAGAATATTGTTGAAGGTTATATTGCTCGATGCTACGGATCAAAATGTTTGGATATTTTGGATTGGTTGCATAGCCGGCTTTTTTTAGTCCGTGTGCCCAGGCCTTATAATCTGAGGGATCGAGGTTGAACAGAAACGCGTATCGTTCGCTCCCACGTAGGAAATTGCTATGATCGCGGTAGGAATCTTCAGCGTCTTTATAGCTGCGAAAACATTCACCCGGGGCGTCATCATCATGACTTACACCTCCTGAGGTCCAGGTGCTTTTACACTTGATGCCAAAATGGTTGTTGGATTTGCGTACGAGCGAGCTGTTGCCACTTTCTGTTTCCAATAAACCCTGTGCAAGGGTAATGGCCGCGGGCACACCCATTCGTTTCATTTCGCGAATGGCAAAATCTTTGTAAAGCTCAATGTATTCTTCAGGAGACAACCGTTGTGCACTTGTGCTGATCCAGCAAATGCAGGCTAAAACCAACATTGAAAAAGTTCTCTTTACCATAATTTCCGATGATTTTATGTATAGGATCACACCCTATGATTGGTAACGTCAATTCGGCTATTTACAATATACCCAAGCCATGTATTTTACAACTTTCTTATTATCAACAATCCATCTCTTACTGTTAATAAAACCTGCTCTACGCGATCGTCATTTTGAACATGCTTGTTAAATGCCTGGATAGCCAGGGCATTTTTCCCCGTAACGGGGTTTTCTAAGACCTGCCCGTGAAACAGGACATTATCGGCGATGATGACCCCGTTTTTTCTAAGTGCCGGCAAAACTAGTTCGTAATAGTCAATATACCCGGTTTTATCCGCGTCAATAAAAACCAGGTCCCATTCCTCATTCAACTGAGACATAAGCGTTTTGGCATCTCCCACGTGAAGAACAATTTTGTCTGCGTAGCTTGATTCTGCAAAAAAACTTCGGGACGTGGCCGCATCTTCCTCTCTTATCTCAATGGTATGCAATACCCCGGTATCCCGCAATCCCTTCGCTAAACAAAGGGCGCTATAACCTGTAAAGGTTCCAATTTCCAAAATCCGAAGCGGTTGCATCAGGTTACTCACCATCGATAAAAACGCTCCCTGCACCTGCCCGCTTAGCATGTGGGCATGCGGATGATTTTTATTTGTAAACCCAGCAATCTTTGATAGCAGCATATCTTCCTGTTCAGAAAATTCCGCAGCATACTCCTCAGCCAAAGCTTGTACAATCTCACCCATGATTTTAAATTAGGTCTCCTCTTATGAAGACTGTAAAAAACGTTTTTTATAAAATCGGAAAAACGCCAAGGTTAGATTTTAACAGGATTTTGTATTGCTTCCACTTCTGCTTCCTGCAAAAGTTCACGCTTGACATCCTTTTTTGAAATCAGGAATAGTCCGGCAAATGTGAGCAAGCCATTCAGGATCAAGATCTCGATACCGATTTTGAATCCTCCGAAGATATTTAAGGAAAGACTTTTTAATCCGGTGGCCGTTTCGGCTGATAGGCCAAATCGATTGATAAACCAGTCAGGATTATTAATGAAGTCGAGTCCGAAGATTATTAAGGGCGACAAAAGACAAATGAGCAACGCGTACTGGTCTTTGATCTTTCGGTGCGTGAGAATTCCGAAAGCAAATAGTCCCAGTAAAGGGCCATAAGTATACCCGGCGACTTTCAAAATAACGTCGATAATGGACTTGTCATTGATCCACTTGAAGACCATGACAAGAAGGAAAAAGATGATAGCAAATGAAAGATGCACGATGAGCCGCGTCGACTTTTTTTGTTTTTCATTAAGGCGTTCATTTTTTTTCAAGCCCAAAATATCAATGCAAAAGGACGAGGTCAGTGCTGTGAGCGCACCATCGGCACTTGGGAACAAAGCAGAAATTAACCCGATGATGAAAATTAT
>JAURWD010000283.1 GCA_030655145.1 Ferruginibacter sp. | reverse complement strand
CCGCACAGACCTCGCCCGCAGCCGGAAGGTTGGTGGAAGCGGTCTTGGTTTAGCCATCTGTAAACATATCGTGGAGGCACACAACCAGGCCATTCATGTACGCAGTGCCATTGATGTGGGCACTACGTTTGGATTTACTCTTGAAAGTCGTAAAGATTAAATTCGACCCCCGCCTACTTATCTCTCGTTTTTATTGACTGGATCACAGCTTTTGCTTCCAGCGACAACTTACTTGCTTCTTGTTTGCCGTATTGCATAAAAGTAAAATACATGCATTTGTCCTCCATGCGGAAATAAATATCCTGGATCACTTTGTCTGTCTTGAAAAAATGGAGCGAGCCGTCATACCCACAGTCAAAATCAGGTTTCACTTTATGATCACTGATAAAGGTCGCCAGGTCAGTCACCTGTTGTCTGTCGCGGATTATTTTCACCCCAATTACAGTATCCATACTTCCATCTCCGCTAAAAAAATTAACTGCGATACTATCTGCGGAAATGATCCGTTCTTTCAATTGTTTATCAGTATGGCTGCAGGCGCAAAACAATAGCGTTAACCCGACTAAGCTCATCATGTATTTCATGGGCTCAAAGTTAACCGATCATTTGTAGCACTTTGGTTTTTCGTATATTTATTGGTCAATTCTTGCGATTTGAAAGTTCAGCACCTCATATTAGTTTCCTCATTTTTTTTTGTCTTCACCGGCAAGGCTCAAAATAATACTGCTGGTACCAACACCCGGTTCGATTTTTACGGTGACAGTATTTCTTTAATGATTGATGTGCCTGCGACGCTGCCAGCCGGTACTGTCTCGCCTGAATCGGTAAGGAGTTATTTTGACGCCATCAACGGTAGTAATTACAAACCGCTCGTGAGTAAACTGCTTCAATATAAAGAACAATACAAGCTGGATGACTGGCTTTATTATCAACTCATTCGTAGATCCGTAGAACAGTTCAGCCCAAAGTTGGAAAATTATGAACGCTACACAGTTTACAAATGGTTTTTACTTGCAAAGTCGGGTTACGGGGTAACGCTCAAAACCGGTAACGGGAAACTCTTGTTCTATGTACAGACCAATGAAGAAATCTTTAATCTTCCGTACTATACTCGCAATGGGCAACAGGTTGTTTGCCTCAACTACCACGATTATTCTACCATAGATTTTAAGCAGGAAATTTTCACTGAAGTGAGTTTGATTGCCCCCGAAGGGAAAAATTCCTTTAGTTACAAAGTCACGCAATTACCAAACTTCAATCCGTCGGATTATGTGGAGAAAGATGTTGGATTCAGTTTTTATGAAAAACAATACTCTTTCAAATTGAAATTGAATCCGCAGGTTAAAAAGCTGTTTACAAATTACCCAACTGTCGACTATGCGCTCTATTTCAATATCCCTCTCAGCAATGCTACTTACCAGTCGCTTATACCCAGCCTGAAAGAAAACATTCGTGGGATGAGCATCACTAACGGTGTCGACTACCTGATGCGCTTCACCCGTTATTCATTTCTTTTTGAAGCAGACTCAAAAAGTTTTGGAGAAGAGAAAAGATTCTCACCGGAACAGACTTTGCTTTATGATAAAAGCGACTGCGAGGATCGGGCGGCATTATTTTTTTTCCTGGTTAAAGAAATCTATAACCTGCCCATGATCGTATTGTCTTTCCCGCAGCATGTAACCGTTGCCGTTAAATTTGACAAACCGGTTGGAAAGCACATTTTGTATAAAGGGAGTACTTATTCAATTTGTGAACCTACCCCGCAATTGAAAGATCTTAGAATGGGTAAGATGATCCCTTCGTTAAATAAAACTCCCTACGAAGTCGTGTACGCTTACTCGCCCAATTAGTTTATCAACCCCATATAAAAAAAGTCCACCCGGTAAGACTACAAGGTGGTACAAGCATGAGTATTGCTATTTTGCTGAAGGAAATTTTGGGCAACTGTTACTTGACTGCAAAATCCATCACTTCTGTTATCAAAATATTAACTGGAGGTAAACTTTCTGTAAACAAAAAAGCTGCATTTTGAAATGCAGCTTTTTTGTTTGTTATTTAAAATTTCGTCCAACCCTTCCACCAGGATGATTCGGCTCCTGCAGCAGCAATTGCCCCGCGGAAAGTAACCTGGGTGAAGAAAGTATTTGAAAGTTTTGAGTCTGTGAAGTTTCCTCCAACAAGTATCGGCTGGTACCCGCTGCTACCACCAAAAGGTGTTGGATCGGGTGCGCTGTAATTGTATGGTTGGATGAGTTTGGCATCTGCCGTGTTTGCGACAATCGTATTGCCATGATAAGGATTTGTAAACCACGCATTGATAGATGCATCGGTAGCCGCGGTTGGCGCTGATACACTGGCTGTATATTTAACCGGCGTGTTACAACCTGATATCGTAGTATAGCGAACACGCAAACTACTATCCGCAATATTCAGATCGGTTGGTGTACCCGTGCTTGCGTCAATCAGGATACCTACCGGCCAGCCAAGAAATACAGAATTGTAAATAGAAATGGCAGAGTTTCTCCGGATCTGTGCGCCTGCACGAAACAAGGAATTACCAACATTGGTTAGAGTCGCCCGTGGACCAATGGCAGTGATGTTACTAAAAATGGCACTGGTTTTTGGCGTCGCTGTAGAACCGCTGGAATTATTATCGCTTTCAAAAGCTTCTGAAGTTGAAATATCAGCGATCGCGGAATCACGAATAATCAGACCAAACTGTACATTACCACGATAACCGTTATCCGTATCGAAATCGTCATCCTGGGTTTTATATGCGATGAGGTATTTTGCATTAACCGTTCCGCCAAACCATTCAAACGCATCATCTTTTGCATAAGTAACCTGCACGTGATCAATTGTCGTCCCACTACCAACTGCAGCCATTGTCAAACTGTTGATCTCTTTGTCTGGCTGAAAAGCGTATCCGGCATATTGAATTCTTACAAAACTTAATTTACCTGAATTGTCATCGTCGATCGGGGTAGGAACCACCGCGTCTCCTGAGCCAGCCAGCGCATCGCCTTGTGCATTGTCAAGACCACCCTCTACCTGGTAAAGACCAAGTTTACCCAAATAGCTGGTGTTGATGCTTGCCTTACCACAGAGAACAATCCCTCCCCAGTCTCCTGATTGAGGATTAGGCGAAGCAGATGTAAAAATGATAGGGTCAGTAGCGCTGCCTTCAGCAATAAGTTTTCCGCCACGGCTAACAACAAGTGTTGCTACGTCCGTTCCGGCAAAGTTAGCTTTTACGGTTGCACCACTTTGAATGGTTAGCGTAACTCCACTTGTAATGTATACCGGACCTTTCAGGAAATTCTCATCCGATTTCAACAGGGTTGTATCCTTTGTGATGCGACCTGATAAAGTCACTGTTTTACTTCCCGCTCCGGGTGTCACTGGTGGCGCTGTTACGGTGTCGCCATCCACTTCAATCTTACGGCATCCTGAAATTGCCAGAGCTGATAAGGCAGCGATGCAAATGATGTACTTTTTCATTTTATGTTGTTTTCGATTTTATAAAGAGTAATTAACTGTGACGCCAATGGTAGTTCCATACTTCCGGGTAAACCTGGTTGCATCACCTGCCTTCTGGAAACTTAATTTGTCGGAAGTGTTCTGGTAGAAATATTGTTTTTGATTAAGCAGGTCTGAAACATTAAGCCTGAGTTCTGCTTTTTTGTTGAGGATTTTTTGAGCGATCTGCAAGTCAAGCAACGATCTTGGCGCCTCATACACATCAGGTGTACCCGAGGTGCGGGCATCACCGCCCACAACGAAGATCCTTTCGCCCACCCTGTTGAATAACACAGTAGCGCTAAATCCTTTTTCTTCCAGGTCATATAACAACCCAAGATTCATGACGTAAGGGGACTGCCCTTGCAAGGGGCGACTTAGGTTGAGGTTGTCATCTTTCACCCTGCTGTAGATGTAGGCTCCGTTCGCTTGAAGGGTGAAATTTTTAAAAGATGGTAAGAAGTCTAACTTTTTTCTTAGCTCGACTTCAACTCCGTAAGAAGTTGCCTTATGCGGATTTTGAAATGTAAAGGTGCTTGCACCACCTGCAGCTTCATCAAAGATCTGTTCGATCGGGTCTGCGAAATATTTATAAAATACACCTGCAGTGATTACTTGGCCGGCTTGTGGATACACTTCATAACGAAGATCGAGGTTGGTAACTTTTGTGCGCTTTAAGGCGGGGAAACCTGTAACAGATGCGTTCAGCTCAAAGTCATATAAATTGAGTGCGCTTAGTTCCCGCAGCTCCGGGCGGATCACCGTTTGCGAACCAGACAGCCTCAGGTTAGTTGCTGGATTAATTTTATAAGTGGCATTGATACCGGGTAAAAAATCATTCACGCGTGAATAAGTGTGCCTAGGATCTGACTTCTTCACACTACCGACCAACTGATCGTAGTTTTCAACCCGCACGCCC
>JAURWD010000252.1 GCA_030655145.1 Ferruginibacter sp. | reverse complement strand
CCAGGTTGCTGCTATTGCCGGTGATTGAAGCCGGGTAACCAACACATGCCTGAGATTATCTTCCTGTAAAAATTTCTTTTGTTGATCTGTAAGGTCTTCCGGCTTCGCCCCACTTTCTGAAAATGGCTTTCCACCATAAGTTGCTGCCCCAAGTCCCCTTGGGTTTGCGGGAACTGCCTGGTGGCCGCTGTACAGCATTAGCCCGGCGATTTGTTCAATGGTCATTTTCGCCGCCAGGTCTTTTGCACGTGCTGTAACACTAAGGCGCCAATCTTCGTATTGGTCCAGTTTCCCGTTCTTATTTAAATCTTTAAAACTTTGCCCATCGATGGAAAGCAGTTTTACCCCAGAGGCGGGATTGTAACCAAGTGTCGGTCCTTTCGAATTAGCGACAGTCTTAAAAGCCAATACCGCGTCGTCGCCAGGCTGGGCAGCAAGACCGCTGCACAAAAGGAAACCACTGATGAAGGATAATCCCGGCTTTATAAAACGGGAAAGCGAATGAGCAAGCATGATTGAGGATTGAATGGTGATTAAAATGGAAGTGGGCTGATCCCGCTATTCGGGATCAAAATAATTCGAAAACGGTTGCCGGAATAAAAACTGAGACGAAATGGCGAAATCCTTCTACCAAAGTAAGCAAGCAACTCCGTGCTGGGCATTAAATCCGGGCAAAACTTTCGGCATGAGGCTTTCAAAACTGAATGCTAGTACAACAATTAGATTTAGTTTCCAAAGCGCGAGATGATTCAGCGGATACCGCCACTTAGTTTTTCAAACGAACATATTTTTCAATATTGAGGCGGTCAATGCCCTCGCTTTCAATTTTCTCAATGCCGCGTTGAACAAGCGTATCGCCTTGAATGGTCACGGTAAATGTGAAATCATTTCCTTCCCACTCCCGGGCACTGCAGTATTCCAGGTGCTCGGTGTAGGTGCTGTCTTTTAATTCATACTTACCCGCCCCCGAGGAGAACACTGCACCGGAATCTTTTCCTTTTGTAAGATCGTGCTGTGTAAAGGCGAAATGGGTAGGGTTAATGATCTTGATAAAAGATAATTTCTTTGTATAGTCGGTAACGGTAGTATTACCTTTTTCCACCAGGGTGCCGGTAACCAGTTGCCAAGTCCCGATAAGTGGATTGTCGACTTTTACGTCGGTAGGCATTTTTGGTGATTCGTCACAAGAGAAGAGGCTAAGACTGATGAGTAGGAAACCGGCGAGTTTTTTCATACACTAATTTGGGTTGGTAAATAATAGATTACAAGCAATTAATTAAATAGGTGAGGTGTAAATGTAAGCTGAACTGCTGGAGCAACCTCACGTTCAGCTGATGGTGGCGGACATCCTGATAGGTCAACGTTTTACAGCTTTAAATTCACTGCCATCCTTCCATTCCGGCAGACTACCAGCAGCGGCTACCCGCTTTCCGACTGTGAATAATAATTTGAGATCCTGGATCGCGCCTTCCATGGTCCAGGTAGCCGGATCATATTCATCGGAGGGCCGGTGGTAATGTAGTTTCCGATAGTCATCCTGCAATTTTTTGCCGTATTCAGGGCCATTGCCAATTACATCAACACCCGTGGTCGTGTAAAGCGCGGGGATGCCCACCTTCGCGAAATTAAAATGATCGGACCGGTAGTAATAGCCTGCTTCGGGATGATTCTCAAAGGTGGTCGTTCTTCCGAGGCGTGTAGCCTCTTCCGTTAGGATGTCTTCGAGGTTACTCTGTCCTTTGCCTACGATCACAATGTCTTTCGTTGGCGTACGGACATTGAATCCGTCCATATTAATATTGCAAGCCGTTTTTGCAGCCGGGTAAACCGGGTTTTGGGCATACCAGGCCGAGCCCCACAATCCTTGTTCTTCTGCAGTTACCGACAATATCACGATGGTTCTTTCCGGCTTCACCTTCATACTCTTAAAAGCGCGGGCCAGTTCGAGTAATCCTGCCGTACCTGTTGCATTATCCAGGGCGCCGTTGTAAATACTGTCGCCGGTTTCATCTGCCTTGCCAAAACCAAGATGATCCCAATGCGCTGTGTAAACGATCACTTCGCCTGGTTTTTTGCTCCCGGTGATCTTCCCAATTACATTATAGGTCTTGTTATAAGTGGCAACGACGCTTAGGGAAGTACTTAATTGAACACCAAGTGGAACCGCTTTAAAACCTGGTTTATCTGCCTTTGCATAAACTGTTGTATCCATGCCCGCAGCCGTCAACAACCTGGCAGCAGTTTCGCTGGTGACCCAGCCAACGCCATCCGCATATTTCACGTCCTTGCCCCGGTTGTCGAGGTGGAGGCGTGAGGCGTTCCAACTGTTTTGCACAACAGAGAACGGGTAGCTGGAGCCTTTTTCCGTGTGAATGATCAGGCATCCCTTTGCACCCTGGCGGGCGGCTTCTTCAAATTTGTACGTCCACCGGCCATAGTAGGTCATCGTTTTCCCTTTGAACAAACTGCTGTCGTCAGCATTAAAACCGGGGTCGTTCACCATCACTAACACAATTTTATTTTTAACGTCTATTCCCGCATAGTCGTTCCAGTTATACTCTGGTGCTACAACGCCATAACCTGCAAAAACGACTTCTGAGTTTTCGAAATTGATCACAGAATCAGCTTTGTCTGTCCACAAAACATAATCGTCATATCCTTTTAAAGTAAGATTTCCTTTGGCTGTTTTTACTTCCATCGTTGGAGCAGCAGTGGTTGCAATATTCACCATGGGCACTTCCTGCAGGTAGCTGTCACCGTTACCTGGTTCCAGGCCGGCAGCTGCAAATTCCTGTTGCAGGTAGCGCAGGGTTTTCGTTTCGCCTTCAGTAAACGGTTTACGTCCCATGAGGGAATCATCAGCCAAAACAGCAATGTGTTGGCGCATGCTGTCGGTGCTAAAAGCAGCTTCTCCATCCATGGGATCATTCGTAGTTGGATCGCTGCTTCCGCAGGAACTTAAAATCAAAAGACAGGCTGCAGCAAGGCAGCAGGTGAATTCCCTTCTTTGCATTTGATCAATTATTTGTTCTAAGATAAGTGAAATAGTTGCTCGGGTATTGGATCAGCATTTTCAATCTCGCCAGGATGTCCTTATTTTCAGCGCAATAACAAAACGTAGCCTTTAGCCCTGGTAAGTTTTCCTTCGATATTGGTGGCTTCCGCAATCCAGGTATAGGCGCCGACCGGAAGTTTCGCACCTTTTAATGTCCCATCCCACACGGTATTGCTTGCTGTTGTTTCGAAGACCGGTTCGCCATAGCGGTTGTAGATCCTGAAATATTTCACCTGCAAATAGCCAATTACGCGGACGGTGAGCACATCATTGATAAAATCACCATTGGGAGAAAAGGCTGTCGGTATAGCAAAATAACTTTTGTCAACAGGGGTAACGGTAACGCGTACGAGCTGACTGCTACAGGCCCCACTCGCATACCGGATGTAGATCGTGCGCTCGGCAACAACCGGGGGCAGGGAGAAAATGCCTGATTGATTCTGCGCTAAAAGGGTTGCTCCTGCGGCATCTGCATACAAGAAGTACTCGCCAGCAGCAAAATTCTTCACGGATAAAATAGCGGCAGTGTTCCTTGGTACGATTACCGGGTCGTATGCCGGTTCAGTTGCCAGGTTGTTATCGTTACGCACTTCAAAAGTCCTGGAACTGATCGCACAACTCCCCGCATCGGTGACCAGAAGGCGGTAAACTCCGGCAACTACATTGGTCAGGGTCGCGGCAGTACCAACCACTTTGTTGCCCGCATCAAACCACTGGTACTGGGTCGGTCCGGTAAGCGGGGTTATTTTAATACCGGTGATACTTCCCTGGCTTCTCGAGCAAATATCATTTTTGATAACAACGTTGGTTTCGTCAATGCTGGCCTGGCGATCTGTGCCCGACGAAAAAGTGTAGATCATTTTTTCACAGCCGTTGGAGTCGACGGCGTGGAGCAAAAAGATACCCGCCCCGATTCCGGAAAGTACCTTGCCGGGAGTAACCATGTTGGTGGTACTGTCAACCCAGTAGAAACTATGCTTCGCTGCATCCTGGGTGAAGCCGGTGATACGGATAGATCCGTCTTTAGCATTGCATTGAGGTGCGACAATATCGGTCGTTAATACGCCGATGTCATCGAAGCTGGCATTGGGAATAAAGAGTCCATTTGAAGACGCGGAACAGCCAAATGCATTGCGGGCGGTCAACTGGTAAAAACTCGATGGCACGTCCAGCAGGTCCCGCGAGGAAGCGGCTGTAGAATTATCACCCATGTTTCGCCAGGAATAAAAAGTAGCATTTTTTACAGTGACATTTTGAATACTACCGGTAGTAGAACCGCACCCGACCGGCTTGATGATGGCAGTACTTTCGTCAATGATCACCGCGGTGGTGTCATAAACAGTGAAATAGCCAGAGGTGATCGTATCACAACCCTGTTCGTCCTTAAACTGAAGCAGGTATCTCCCG
>JAURWD010000246.1 GCA_030655145.1 Ferruginibacter sp. | reverse complement strand
CTGTCTGTTGACTGGCTTCTTCCCCGAAAGAAAACTTCCCTTTCCGCCTTGTTAGATTCCCTTAATTCTGGTAAAAACAGTTTGGAAGATGCGCCGGTGTATAAGCAATACGGGTTGCTGAAAAAACAACTGGAGAAATATCATCAATTAAAGCTGAATGGTTCCTGGGACACCATTCTGGTGAAACAAAACAAATACAAACAAGGGGACTCCGCAGCTGTCCTTCAGCAGATCAGGGAACGGCTATTTTTGCTTGGTGATGTTCCAACCAAAACCTCAAATGAAGTTTTTGATGAGTATCTTTTCGAGGGAATTAAAAGTTTCCAGCGACGTAATGGTTTAAAAGAAGATGGGATCATAAGCACAACCTTCATGAAGGAATTGAATTATCCTTTGGACAAACGCATTGAGCAAATTATTGTAAACATGGAGCGTTGCCGCTGGGTACCGGTAGAGTTGAGCAAAAACTTCCTGGTCGTAAACATTCCCGAATATAAACTGCATGTGTACGAAGACGACAGTGTCGCCTGGAGCATGAATGTGGTAGTTGGAAAAGACCAGCATAAGACAGTCATTTTTAATGGTGACTTAAAATATGTGGTCTTCAGCCCGTATTGGAACGTGCCCTCAAGTATTGTCAAAAATGAAATTTTGCCTGCAATCCGCCGAAATGGCAACTACCTCGCCCGTCATAATATGGAACGGTTTAATGGTGGTATTCGCCAAAAGCCCGGTCCGAATAATTCGCTGGGCCTGGTAAAGTTCCTTTTCCCAAACAGTCACAATATTTACTTGCATGATTCTCCGGCAAAGTCGTTGTTCAATGAAACGGAGCGTGCATTCAGCCATGGATGTATCCGGCTCGCAGAGCCTAAAAAACTTGCAACCTATCTGTTGAGAAATGATACAATCTGGACACCCGAAAAAATTAACGCAGCGATGGCGAAGGGGGTCGAAAAATATGTCACACTAAAAACGACAGTACCTGTTTTTATAGCCTATTTTACCGCGTGGGTAGATGGCCATGGAAAGCTGAATTTTCGCAAGGATGTGTACAAAAGAGATGAGCGTTTAGGCCTGTTAATACTGGAAAAACCTGCCATATAAGATTTTTTTTAAAAGAATTGTTTTTTTAAATAAAATACTACATTTGTAATGCTTTAATGGTTTTAGTATTTCGTCGTTAGCTGATTAAACACTTTTGTTAGATGTCCGTTTTCAGTTCATTGTACCCACTAAGTCATTATGGTTTTTATTTAATTTTTTAAACGTTTTTACAATGAACATTTACGTAGGAAACTTAAGTTGGACAATGACCGACGACGATCTTAGCAATCTCTTCACTCAATATGGTACTGTTTCAAGTGCGAAAATATTGAAAGACAAAATGAATGGCCGGAGCAAAGGTTTTGGTTTTGTTGAAATGGAAGATGATGAAGCTGCAAAAACTGCAATTGCAAACCTTAACGAAAGCGAGGTACAGGGTCGCAAATTGATTGTTAACGAATCACAACCTCGCCAGGACGGTGCAGCAGGTGGTTTCAAAAAACGCAGCTTTGGTGGTGGTAGTGGCGGCGGCGGTGGCTACAAGAAAAGCGGCGGCGGCGGTTACGGTAGTGGCGGCGGAAGAAGTGGTGGAAGCGGTGGTTACGGCGGCGGCAGCGGTGGTAACAGAAGCGGCGGAAGCGGTGGCTACAACAGAGATTATTAATCCAGCTTATTTATTAAATAATTAATCCCCCGTTTCCGGGGGATTTTTTTGTGTTCCAAAGGTAAGCCATTCATTTCCGATTGGCTTGTATAGCTAAGAGGTATTCTGCTTCTGTTGTGTTGAATGATACCTATTGAGCAATAAGTTTTTTGGTTTCCAGGGTACCATCAGGCTTCCTGATCTCGAGTTGATAGATTCCTGGTGCCACTTTGCTTTGAATCTGTATAGCCTCGGAAACGTTTCGACTGATGACTGCTAAGCGGGATGAATGTACAACCTGTCCCATTCCATTACTTAATTTGAGTTGATAATTCCCTACCGGTTGGTTTGCTAACTGAAGGTTGATCATATTCCCACTTACAGGATTTGGGTAGACTGATACACCTCTTGCCTGGTTGTTACCGACCACCACTTTAACCGTTAGACTATACTTAATAGTTCCGTCTTTGTCATTGCTTCTGATACGGTAAAAGTTGTTTCCAGCAGTTGGTCCATTGTGTACCAATGAATAGGCGTTTACCAAATTGGTGAGTCCTTTCACTGATACTTGGCCTACTGCTGTAAAAGATCGGCCATCACTAGAATACTCTGCCGCGTACCCTGCAATGTTTATTTCATTTTCTACCTTCCATTCGATCTTAACCTTGTTATTCAATTCAAGTCCGGTCACGGAGGTAAACGTTACCGGGAGAGGCGATGGCTCGGCCACGGTACTGTAAATGATTTTAAAACGCGTAGCGCTGGAAGATGCCGCAGCAGAGTTAACCGAAAAATCAACAATAGTGGTGGAGGTAAGGGATACCGGCGTATTTGTACCGAGGTAATTGTCCTGTAGTACAGCTTGCATACCCGGATGATATAAATTGCTTGGGACGAACTCTAGACGGTATACCCGCTGCGTTGTTTTCCATAATTTGAAATACACCGTATCACTTGATACAATGATTGGCCGACGTTCAACTGCCAGGGTGACTCCGTGGCGGGTCATTCCAAGATTCTCAGTGATGTTGGTAAACTTATATGCATCCTCCAGCATAACTGCGTCGTGATACGCTTCATTATACTCGGTCAAAACCCCATCCATCAGGATGGTCGTGTTGTTGGAGGTATTTAACAAGTAAAGGTTCGAGCGAAGGCTTTCTGTTCCACCTAAGGGCGAACCCATTGTATTTGCGGAAGCCAGGAAAAAAAAGCCGATAATTAAATTTTTGAATCGAAAAGGATTGGCAAGCGTTGACAGGAAACCAACACGGTCCAGGTAGGTAGGGCAGGGTGTCATGGGTAGGTGGTTTTTAACAGGTACTAGGATAAATGAAAGGTTCGTAAACCCTTGCCCTACCATAACGATAATATGTTAAAAATATTTTATGACACCAGTCATTCGAAGGAATAAAAATATAAAGTTTGGTGGGGAGTTAGTCTAAACAACAACTGCCGCTTGTTAGGCGGCAGTTGAGGAATCTGAAAATATTTAATGGCCGGTTATATGGCCATCTTTTTTGTCGCTTCCTGGTTGTTTGATTGTTTCTTGGTTCGATTCAGCGCATGATTGAACTCCGGGAGCATATTCTTCAATATTGGTGTAACCAACGCATTATTATGAGTGGTAGCGGCCTCTTCGAGTTCGTTGAGTAAAGCGTAAAAATGCGGATTTAACTCGCTCGACTTTTGAGCACGCAATATTTTGGGATGCACAGTGGGTGCGAATTTTTCAGAATCTTTAAACAACTCTTCGTACATCTTTTCACCGGGGCGAAGCTGTGTATATTGAATATTGATGTCTTTGCCAGGAACTAATCCTGCTAACTGGATCATACGGGTCGCAAGATCCAGAATCTTAACTGGTTTACCCATGTCAAACAAGAGGATATCACCAGACTTCCCAATCTTACCGGCTTCCAAAACCAGTTTGGCAGCTTCAGGAATAGTCATGAAATAACGCGTAATGTCAGGGTGTGTCAGCGTTACCGGACCACCCTCTGCAATTTGCTTTTTGAAGGTTGCTACCACTGATCCTGCAGATCCAAGGACGTTGCCGAAACGGGTGGTAATAAAATCTGTATTTGAATCTTTATGATCGTTCAATGACTGAATATAGATCTCGGAGATACGCTTGGTAGCTCCCATCACATTTGTCGGATTTACGGCCTTATCCGTTGATACGAAAACAAACTTCTTTACCTTATGCTGCAACGAAATGTCTGCGACGACACGAGTTCCAAAAATGTTGGTTAATACCGCTTCGCCAGCAAAAGACTCCATTAAAGGAACGTGCTTGTAAGCTGCAACATGAAAAACTATTTCGGGATGGTAAGTGGAAAACACTTGGTTAACTCGGTGATAATCTCGTGCAGAGGCAACTTCCACGATCACCTCCTGCTGCATCCCTTTCTGTTTCAATTCATACTCAAGATCAAATAACCCTGATTCTGCCTGATCTAGCAGGATAAGCCTCTTTACGCGATGGGGAATAAGTTGACGACAAATTTCACTCCCAATTGAACCAGCAGCCCCGGTTACAAGAACAGTCATGTTTGCGTACTTGAAATTTGACAGGTCAGTAGGAAGAAGAATCTCATCTCTTTGTAATAATTCCTCAATATTCAATTCTTTAACCTGCCTCTTTTGGAACAATCCGCCAGACCATTCATTTGCATGCGGAACTACATTTATTTTAATTTTCAATGGGGCGCACTGATCTGTCAATTCAATTTTACGATCTACAGATAATTTATCGATCGCAATGTATAATTGGGTAATTTTTTTCTCTTTAAGGAGTTTTACCAATTGCTGACCCCGGGCATCATAAATGGGTAGTCCTTCTATTTTCTTGCCGATCTTGTAATGACTGTCGTCTATAAAACCTACAAGAGTGGTACTGA
>JAURWD010000235.1 GCA_030655145.1 Ferruginibacter sp. | reverse complement strand
GCTGTATGCCTGTTTCTCTTTGCTGTCAACCCCTTGAGCGCAACTGCGCGACATTCAAACTCTGATGAAAACCCTGCATCATTTCCGGGAAAATTTATTAACCCCGGGAACGACTCTTCTTCATCCAATGAAACGCAAGCCAACATCAGCGGTGTGATCAAGGATCCCGAAGGAAATCCGCTCGCGGGCGCTACCATCCTGGAAAAAAGGACAAATAATTCAACCGTTTCTGCGGCTGACGGATCTTTCTCCTTAATGGTAAAAGAAGGCGCAACCCTGGTTGTGTCATTTGTCGGTTTTGATACCCAGGAACTGGCTGCAGTTCCCGGGAAATCCTTCACCGTGATACTTGCCCGCCAGGAAACAACCACCACCGAAGTTGTAGTAACGGCGCTGGGTATCCGAAAAGAAAAAAATAAAATTTCTTATGCTACGCAGGAAGTAAAAGGCGCGGCTCTACTAAAGGCCCCCGAACCAAACGTTGCAGGTAACCTGATCGGTAAAGTTGCCGGATTGAACATCCTTTCAAAATCAAATCTGTTTGAGAACCCAGAAATTTTGCTGCGTGGTGAAAAAACACTCGTCGTGGTTGACGGCGTACCAACTGACCGGGAAAACTTTGATCTCTGGAGCCTTAATCCAAATGACATAGAAAATGTGAACGTGTTGAAAGGTACAGCTGCTGCGGCTCTGTACGGTGCGTTGGGAATCAACGGCGCCATCATGATCACCACGAAAAAAGGGAAAGCCGGCGCGAAAGGCGTTGAAGTATCATATAATACAACAACCCAATTCCAGGCGGGCTTTTTACGGGTTCCTGAAACACAGGATCAGTATGGTATGGGCTGGAGTGGCTATTACGCATTTGTAAATGGAAAAGGCGGTGGAGGTTGGTATGATGATTACGGTTACGTTTGGGGGCCAAAATTAAACGTGCCGAACAGTGCGACACCGAGCGGTTTCAATGAATACCCGCAATACAATAGCCAGTTCGATCCAAACCAAACCTTCCCTTTTTCACAGGCGGGTTACGATGATGAAAGTCATTACAAACCACTCCCCGGCATCACCCGCGGGAAAGACAACCTGAAGAATTTCTTAAACAATGAATTGATCACCACGCATAATGTATCAGTATCCGGCAAAAATGAAAATGCCGACTACCGGGTCTCGCTCACACACATGTACCAGAAAGGCCAGGTGCCAAATACAAAACTTCAGTCAACGACCGCAAGTTTTTCTGGTGGCTTAAAAGTGAGTGAGAAATTGAGGATTGAGTCTTCTCTTGCTTATAACAAACAGTACAGTCCGAACTACCCGCAAACAGGGTATGGTGCTAATAATTTCTTCTACAATATTTTGTTGTGGATGGGACCAGATGTGGACATCAGGGACTTAAAAAATTACTGGCAGCCCGGTGGTGGAAGAGAAGGTTCTTCTGGTTTTACCCCTTACGGTGTAAACAATGTACACCAATTTAATTACAACTATACCTGGTACAATAATCCCTGGTTCATCGCCAATGAAGCCCTCAATGGTTACAGCAACGACGTGATCACCGGGCAGGTAAATGCGACTTATGATTTTTCAAAAAGCCTCTCGTTTTTTGTCCGCAGTGGCGTCATTACAAACAACGCTTTTTCAACGCTCAAAACTCCGAAGAGTTACATCTATTATGGCAACGGCGAATTTGATGGCAACTACAGCGAGCGGAGAACCAATAATTTCCAGATTGTCACGGACGCCTTTTTTACTTACAAGCAAACTTTTGCGGACGCTGTTAACCTGAACGTATCTGCG
This sequence comes from Ferruginibacter sp., assembly GCA_030655145.1. GTDB lineage: Bacteria > Bacteroidota > Bacteroidia > Chitinophagales > Chitinophagaceae > Ferruginibacter. The sequence goes on along the minus strand of JAURWD010000235.1, from coordinate 29,264 downwards.
GGTGGGAGCAGCCGGTATAATTCTACCAGCAATCTTTTTTCTCAAACCAACGGTTTGAATGTACCGGCAAACTACAACCTCGACAACACGATAGGGAACGTAAAAACAACGAACCGCAGGGCGGAGAAAATGGTGAACAGCGTGCTTGGATCTTTAGACGCTGACTACAAAGGAATGGTCTATGTAGGTTTAACCGGCAGAAATGATGTAACCTCTACGATACAGAAACCAAACAACTCATACTTCTATCCTTCGGGTTCAATGAGTGTCATTCCGACTGCGATGTTCAAGTTCCCGGAAGCCATCTCTTTTGTAAAGCTGCGTGGTTCCTGGGCCAAGGTATCAACAGATGATATCCTTGTTGGAGATGTTTACCGCAACTGGTATGCAACGCTGCCGGTATATGAAACCGGACCAAGGTGGAATGGTAGCAACGCCTCTCTAAACCTGCCGGGCACGCTGATAAAAAATGACATCAGGCCCAACACAACTTTATCCCAGGAGTATGGCGCCGAGGTTCGTTTCCTGAAAAACAGGGTAGGAGTTGACTTTAGTTATTTCACTTATATCGATAAAGATTTCGCCATAACCGCACCCGTTTCTTCTGCATCAGGATACAACTACCAATTGGTGAATGGAGACAGGATCAACCGGAAAGGCTTGGAAATAGTGTTGACGGCAACGCCGGTAAGAACGCAACATTTTAAATGGGACATCTCTGCGAATTACAGCAAGGTCAATAAATACATCAATGAATATTACGGCGGAGAACAGATCCGGAATGCCATAAAAGTTGGAGAACGTACGGACGTATTTCGTGGCTGGGATTGGGAACGCAGTCCTGACGGGCAGATCGTTTACAACTCGAATGGGTTTCCAAAATACATCGATCACGAAGTGAACATGGGTAATACCGATCCGGATTATATTTTTGGTATCAACAACAGTTTGAATTATAAAAATTTCGGCCTGAGTTTTTCATTTGACGGTCGTATAGGTGGCGTTATGTACAATGGCCTTGAACAAAAATTATACGAAGGTGGCATGCATACCGGCACCGCAAACGCTGATCGCGACGAAGCCTACCTTGGCAATAAAACATATACTGGCGAAGGGGTTGTTGTAACGGTTGGAGACGTGACCTACGATGTGCAGGGAAATATCACTGCTGATACAAGAAAGTTTGGACCTAACACTACCAAGGTGAATTACATCGACTGGATCTTTGCCACCTACGTGAATGGCATTCCCGGCGCCAACATGTATAAGAGGTCATTTGTAAAACTGCGGGAGGTCATTCTTTCTTATAACCTGCAGCCAACCATTTTGAAGAAAACGCCTTTCAGCTCAGCAAGCATATCCTTGACTGGTAGAAACTTGTTGCTGTTTACCGATGTGCCCTTTATGGATCCGGATGGATATTCGGGGCTGTCGCTCGCAGAACCTACGTACCGCAACATTGGTGTAAACATAAACCTGAAATTCTAAATCAAGCACCATGAAAAAAAATATCATCTATCAATATATCGCCGCTTTTTCACTCCTGCTTATCATCGCCGCCGGGTGTAAAAAGTATGAAGATTTCCAAACAAATCCGAACCTGCCATCAACCGCTACGCCAGCCTTGATGCTCACGAATATCTGTTACAAAATATTCTATGTCGATAACACAAACCAGTCCTTCGCGGCCAGGCACCTAACCTATTACGAAAGAGGCAATTCGGCAGTAGACTACAGTTGGACGGCCAACAATTTCAACAACTATGATGTGCTGCGCCAGGTAATGCAAATGGACTCGCTGGCAGTACAGAATGGCCAACCTCAATACCTTGGTCTGACCAAACTTTTCCGGGCAATTTTATTTAGCCAGATGACGGAAATATTTGGCGACATCCCATACTCACAGGCCCTTGGTGCCCTGGGCGGAAATTTCAAACCGGCCTATGACACGCAGGAGGCGATTTACAAGGGGCTGCTCGAAGAACTGGAGATGGCGAACAGCTTACTTGATGAGAGCAAAGGGAAAATTAATGGCGACATCATCTATGACGGCAACGCGTCGAAATGGAAAAAACTTGCCAATGCTTTTCGTCTTCGTTTGCTGGTTCACCTGAGTAAAAAGGAAGCGAATACAAACCTGAATATCAAAACCCAGTTTCAGCAGGTCATCAGCGACGCGACAAAGTACCCGCTGTTTACCAGCAACGCGGATAATGCGCAACTGGTATTCAATGCATCTGCCACTGATAACTATTATCCAGACTTTGGCTATTTGTCGCTGGCAACAGCGGTGAGTTTAGAAAAAGGTTTTGCGAAGATCTTGAAGGACCGCAACGATCCCCGGATTTTTGAATTCGCGGAACCTGTCAGTGGCAAACCAGCCGGAGTTTTTAGCAGCTATGACGGTGTAGATGCGGGCCTTACAGTCAGTGACCAGCAAACCACTTCTTCCGGTGCGTCACGCATCAAGGGCAGGTATCACAATGATCGCATCAATGAACCCTGGATATTAATGGGATACGCCGAACAGGAATTTATCATTGCGGAAGCAATCACCCGCAACTGGATCACTGGTGCCGGTACTGCTGCGGAGCATTATAAAAATGGCATCACAGCCTCAATGAGTTTCTACGGTATTGGCAATACTGATATTAATGCCTATTTGCTGGATCCAATGGTGGCGTTTAGTCCGGCAACAGCGCTGGCGCAGATCGCCATTCAAAAGCACATCGCTCTATTTATGAATGGTGGTTGGGAAGCATTTATGGAGCAACGCCGTACCGGCATCCCAACGCTAAGTGTTGGGCCCGGAACATTCAACAACGGGATGGTTCCGAAACGCTGGATGTACCCACGGAGTGAATATGATTATAATGCTGAAAATGTGGTCGCGGCGGTACAGTCGCAGTACAGTGGAGACGACAATGTAAACAAGGTAATGTGGCTGCTTCAATAAAGAAACAGCACTTCCAAAAACTTAAAATATATCCTCATGAAGAATAAGGTTCAGACGTTGATCGCTTTTTGCATCTTGTTTGCCTTCCAGGTTGATGCACAAAAACAGCGTAAAGCTGTTTTTGTGATCGCCGATGGTATCCCCGCGGATGTGATTGAAAGCTTGCCGATGCCAGCCTTAAAAGCAATTGCAAAAGAAGGTGGTTACGCAAGAGCGTATGTGGGAGGAGAAAAAGGCGGCTATTCACAAACGCCGACTATTTCGGCCGTTGGCTACAACAGCCTCTTGACCGGAACCTGGGTAAATAAACACAATGTGTGGGACAATGATATTGCCGCCCCGAACTACAATTACCACAATATCTTCCGCTTGTTGAAGGCACAATATCCTCGGAAAAAAACGGGCGTTTTCTCAACGTGGCTCGATAATCGCACCAAACTTGTTGGTAGCGAAGCCAAAGCAGCGGGCAACCTGCAGCCCGACTATTATTTTGACGGACTCGAACTGGACACCGTGAATTATCCACACGATAAGGACGGCGATTTTTATAAGGTCATTGATGATGCGGTTACTGCTAAAGCGGCCGAAATCATTCGCAAAGATCCGCCTGATCTTTCCTGGGTGTACCTCGAATATACGGATGAAATGGGGCATCGCCATGGCAACAGTCCGCAGCACATTGCGGCCGTAAAAAAGATGGACACACAATTGCAGCAATTGTGGGATGCGATCCAGTACCGCCAGAAAAACTTCAACGAAGAGTGGGTGATCTATATCACAACAGACCATGGACGCAAAGACGATGGATATCATCATGGCGAACAAACGGAACGGGAGCGCACCACCTGGATCGCTACCAATGCGAAAGGTTTAAATAATTATTTCTTCAAGCAACAACCAGGCATTGTCGACATCATGCCCACGCTCGCATCCTTCCTTCGCGTAAGCATACCACGGGAACGGCTACTCGAAGTTGATGGTATTTCTTTAACAGGTAAATTGTCCGGAACTAAGCCTACAGCCGTCCTGGAAAACAAGCTCATCCAGGTTGCCTGGAAAGTTGCGGATCCTGCAGGGCAGGCAAAGATCTGGGTGTCAACCACCAACCATTTTAAAGAGGGTGGAAAAGATACTTACACACTCGTGAAGCAAGTGCCGGTTGCATCCGGGATGGCAACGATCGACGTGAGTAAAATGCCGTCGAAGATTTACAAAGTCGCGATTGAAATGCCCTACAACTTTTTAAATCGCTGGGTGATCGTGAAATAATCGATATGGTCTGGTGAAGTCAATTTTAATCCGCAAACCTTTTGGAAAATCGTGCAAAACGTACGATGTAGATCAATTCCTAAATAACAATTCATGTTGAAGAAATTATGTTGCGTATTGCTGGTAGCGCTGGCAATAAATGCAGTCCAGGCGCAGGGCAAAACCTCTCTCTCCCTTACAAAAGGAAAGTATGGAAGCGGCCCTGACAGTATTGCCCCGGTTGGTATCATCAAGGGTTTAACTGACGACCAGTTAATGGAAGTTGTGCAAAAGCAGACCTTTCGTTTTTTCTGGCATGGTGCCCATCCGCACAGCGGCCTGGCCCTGGAAAGAAGTAACACCGTGCTCGCCGAACATTACTGGGATTACATTAATGAAGCCTGGGATGAACCAAACTTCAGTCATACAACCTTTGGGCCCGACGCCGGCGCCATCGGCGGCACCGGCTTTGGGATCATGAGCACGATCATCGCGGTGGAGCGGGGCTGGATAGGTCGCGATACTGCCGTGCGCAGGCTGATCAAGATCGCCGATTTTCTCATCAATGCAGATTGCTTTCATGGCATCTATCCGCACTTCATGGATGGCAGAACGGGGAAGACGATCAAGTTTGATCGCCTCGATGATGGCGCCGATATCGTGGAGACTTCTTATTTGCTGATGGGCATGTTATGTGCCGGTGAATATTTCAATAAAGATGTTCCGCGGGAAGTGTATTTCCGTAAACGTGTCGGGCAAATGTGGGGAGCCGCCAACTGGAACTGGCACACGAATAACCAGGATAAACTATTCTGGCATTGGAGCCCTTCAAATGGCTTCGACATGAACTTCCCGGTATGGGGTTATAACGAATGCCTGATCACCTACATCCTCGCTGCTTCGTCAAAATATCACGCGATTCCAAAGGCTGCTTATGATGGTAGTTGGGTTGGAAGTACCGGTTTTAAAAATGGAAAGGAATACTATGGGTATAAATTACCGCTGGGTAATTACGATAAAGACATGGGCGGTCCGCTCTTCTTTGAACAATATACTTTCCAGGGAATTGATCCGAATGGTTTAACGGATTCCTTAGGAAATGATTATTTCCTGCAGGGAAAAAATCACACGCTGATCAACCGGGCTTATTGCATGGATAATCCGAAGAAGTTCAAAGGCTATAGCTCCACTGTCTGGGGGCTGACGGCCGGTGATAGTTACAAAGGCTACCTCGCACACAGCCCGGAAAATGACCGCGGTGTTATTCAACCAACTGCAGCTATTTCCTCCATGCCGTACACACCGAAAGAAAGCATGGAAGCCCTCCGTTATTTCTATTATAACCTGGGAGATAAAATCTGGAGTAAATACGGGTTCGTCGATGGTTTCAGTATTCATCACAACTGGTACGCAAAATCGCATCTCGCGATCGACCAGGGCCCGATCATCACTATGATTGAAAATCACCGCACGGGAATGTTATGGAAGCTATTCATGAAAATTCCTGATGTTCAAAATGGCCTGAAAAAACTTGGCTTCAAAAGTCCCGCGATCACTAATTAATTAACCTCGTATCAAATCATACACATGGAAAAGAATGTAACAAGACAACAATTCCTGGCGCAAACGGCAATGGCTGGGGCTGCGTTATTATTGTCTTCACTCGAAGGCTTCGCATCAGCCCTTCCCGACAAAAAAGTGAAGGTCGCGGTTATTGGCTGCGGAAGTGTTTCAACGCAGTACCTGCCACATTTGTCAAAATCGAAGTATGTGGAAATTGTAAGCGTTTGTGACATCATCCCGGAACGTGCCGCAACGCGGGCTAAAGAATATAATGTGCCCAATCAATACCCGCACATCGATAAATTACTCGCCGGTGCCCCATTCGATATGATGATCACGCTCACCGATATGCAGGAGCATGGCCGACTAAACAAACAGGCGCTCAACGCGGGTAAACACGTGTGGAGCGAGAAGCCGATGGCGAACACTTACCGCGAAGGAAAGGCCCTGCTCGATCTGGCTAAATCAAAAAAGTTGCGCATTTGGGGAGCGCCTGCCGTTGTAAATAGTCCTCAGTTCGCTTATATGTCTAAAGCCATCCGCGATGGGAAATTAGGAAGGGTTGCAAGCGCACATGCGCACTACGGACATACCGGTCCTACCTGGTCCGCATTCTTTTACGAAAAAGGTGGTGGCAGCCTCCCTGATCTTGGTGTGTACAACATTGCAACCCTAACCGGTTTACTGGGCCCGGCGAAATCCATCATGGCCATGACGACCATCGTTACCCCCGAAAGAACCGTTGACAATAAAGGAAAGATCAAGGTGGTGGCTGAAGACAATACACAGCTCCTGATGGAACATGCTGGTGGTGTGTTATCAAACGTTCAGTGCGGTTTCAATTTTTTTGATCCCCATGGCCACCAGGGAAAGAGCGAAGAAAATCAAACCATCCAGGTATGGGGTACACATGGCAACATGGCGCTGGCGGGCTACGACTGGGCGCCACATGGCGTTGATATGGTTACGCACGATCATGAAGCGCCACAACGTTTCGTACCGGACCCGGGAGAGTATGTCTGGCAACAAGGTGCTTCGGTGATCTCTGAGTCCCTGGTCACCGGGAAGGAGCCGCTGATCGCGGCAGAACATGCGCTTCATGTGCTGGAAATAATTGAAGCTGCCCGCGAATCTGGTATCAGCGGAAAAAAGATCAATCTTATATCAACTTTCAAGTGGCCGGTTGTGTAGTTGTTTAGTAAATTCGTAGACCGACTCCATTTCGGGTAACGATCACCGTAAGTTGGCAGTTTAAATGCAACCCGCTTGAAAAAGCAATGTATTAGAATCATTCTTTAAAAAGTTCTATATGAAAAATTTTAAATTGACTGATGATCAGATCGCATCCTACAACTCCAACGGCTACCTGATCGTCCAGGATTTTCTATCGCAGCCTGAAGTGCAAAAATTGTACAGCATCGCGACAGGCGATGATACCTTGCAAAAGCACGCCTTCGACCTCAACGACCAGTCCGGTAAAAAAACAAAACTCACCCTTTGGTATACGCCTGGCAATGATGCCTATGGCCTGCTAACGAAGAGTGATCGCATGGTGGCATCGGTGGGCCGGCTCCTCGACGGCGACAGTCCTATCTGTCATTTTCACAGTAAACTGATGCAAAAAGAACCAAGGGTTGGCGGCGCCTGGGAGTGGCACCAGGATTATGGTTATTGGTATAAAAATGAATTCCTCTTGCCCGACCAGATGATGTCGGTGATGGTTGCCATTACCGAAGCAAACAAAGCAAACGGTTGTCTCCAGGTGATCAAAGGCTCCCATAAATTAGGTCGGATCGAACATGGCTTCGCGGGCGAACAGGTGGGCGCTTCGCAACACTATGTAGATCTTGCTTTGAAAACCATGGAGCTGGTTTATGTAGAGGTGAATGCCGGTGACGCGCTGTTTTTTCACAGCAACTTGCTCCATCGCTCCGAAGCAAATCTTTCCGAGAAACCACGGTGGTCACTGATCTCAGTATACAACAGGTCTGGTAATGTTCCCTACAACGAACCTTCCAAATCGTCCACCGTTGCCCTCGATCCCGTTCCTGACGAAGCACTGATGGAATGGAAAACGGAAGGTATTCTTGACTCAGCAAATTTTTTAGAGAAGGATAAAGACGAGGCCTTGAAATAAACAGTACTCCACTAACTGCACAGAATAAACGCGATTATGCCAGACACATCGAAAATAAACATCAACAGTTCCGGCCAGGCCAACAATACCTTTGACGCGATCGTTATTGGAAGTGGGATCAGCGGTGGCTGGGCCGCTAAAGAGTTGTGCGAAAAAGGGATGAAGACCCTTGTCCTCGAACGCGGCCGTGATGTTGAGCACATCAAAGACTATCCCACTGCAAACCTGGCTCCCTGGGAATTGCGGCATCGCGGATGGATTACCGATGAATTTCAAAAAGAGAATCCCTTGATCACCCGGTCCTCCGGCTTCGGTGAGGATACCGCTCATTTTTTCATAAAGGATAGCGATCATCCATACGTGCAGGAAAAGCCCTTCGATTGGATCCGTGGGTACCAGGTAGGGGGCAAGTCACTGACCTGGGGCCGGGCCTGTGCCCGTTGGAGCCCCTATGATTTTACAGCACCCGCCCGCTACGGTTATGGCCAGGAATGGCCGATCGGCTATGATGATATTTCTTCCTGGTACAGCCATGTTGAAAAATTTATCGGCGTATGTGGCAGCCGCGATGGAATTGCGTCTATGCCTGATGGTGAGTTTTTATCGGCTTATGAACTCAATGCTGTCGAACAACACTTACAGCAGGTGATCAAAGAAAAATTCAATCGGCATTATGTCTCCGGTAGGTGGGCCCATATTTCTGAACCACAGCAGATCCATCTCGACCAGGGACGTGGGCAATGCATGAACCGCAATCTTTGTATGCGGGGCTGCCCGCTGGGCGGATATTTCAGCTCGGTGTCCAGCACCTTGCCCTGGGCGAAAAAAACGGGCAATCTCACCATTCGCCCTTTCTCTGTCGTGCATTCCATTATTTATGATGAAACGTTAGGAAAGGCCACGGGCGTTCGCGTGATAGATACCAACACTAAGGTTGAAACTGATTATTTCGCCCGCATTATTTTCATGAATGCATCGGCGTTAAATACCAACCTCATCTTACTCAATTCAACTTCGAAAAGGTTTCCCAACGGTTTAGGTAACGACAGCGGTACTTTAGGAAAAGCAGTATGTTTTCATAATTACCGGGGAAGCATGGGCGGTACCGTTGATGGTTTCCTCGACAAATATTATAGCAGCTCAAAACCTGTTGAATGTATCATCGCCAACTATCGCAACGTGGAAAAACGCGATACGGATTTTGTCGGTGGCTATACCATTTACTCTGGCGCCTCCCGGCAACGCCTAAGCGAAAAGGGAATCGAACCTGCCATTGGTGCAGCCTACAAGGACGCCCTTTGCGAACCCGGCGGCTGGACAGTCTACATGTATATGCAGGGCGAAACGATTGCGAAGGATAGCAATCATGTACGGTTGAGTACCGACAAAAAAGACCAGTGGGGAATACCCTTACTTGTTACCTCTGTGGGCTATGATGAAAATGATGACCTGATGGTAAAAGATTTTTTAGAACAGGGCAAAATGATGCTGGAGGCAGCCGGTGTAAAAAACATTCATACCAACGACAACCGGCAACCGCCGGGGCTTGATATTCACGAGATGGGCGGTGTCCGCATGGGTAAAGACCCAAAAACTTCCATGCTCAACGAATGGAACCAGTTGCACGCCTGCAAAAATGTGTTTGTAACCGATGGTGCCTGCATGACCAGTACCGGCAATCAAAGTCCGTCTATTTTGTACATGGCGTTTACAGCCAGGGCGGTGAACTATGCGGTTGAACAAATGAAAAAGCAACAGCTGTAAAAGCGGTTCCTGGGATTGCTTCGAAGTTGAAATGAATCCGCATTATTTACACCGTAATTTTTAAGCATGTCCTTCAATAGATTTCCCAAAATGAACAACTGGCAATTGCAAGGACTGGCAATTCTGCGCATCATTACCGGCTTATTGATGGCATATCATGGCCTGGAGGTCTTTGATCCGGGCAAAATGACGGAGTACGCGAAATGGGAAGTCTTACAAACTTTGCCCTCACCTTTATTAATGGTTTACTTTGGCAAAGGAATTGAGCTGGTAACCGGTGTGTTGCTTACGATCGGCTTACTAACCCGGACAGTGGCGTTGATCATGGCCATCAATATGTTTGTCATTTGTTTCAGGGTAGGTACGGGCAAGTTTTATTATGAAGACCAGCACCCGTTTCTATTCGGCCTGCTCGGGTTAGTGTTCTTTTTCACCGGGCCGGTTTGCTGGAGCCTCGACCAGGTAATCTTTAAAAAAGCACGAAATGCATATACAGTCTAAACATCCAGGGTCACCATCCAAATCACCGCGTGAATTTAATGTTAAGCTCAAAACCTTGGGACTGTTTTGGATTGTGGCATTTATGTATACTACGGGGATAGCCCAGCAGGCTGCACCGAACATCATTTTTATCCTTGCGGACGACCATCGGTATGATGCCATGGGCTTTATGAAAAATATCCCTGGCCTTGAGACGCCGGGTATGGATCGGATGGCCGCTGAGGGCATGCATATTAAAAATGCGTTCGTGTCCACTGCGTTATGTTCGCCGAGCCGGGCTTCCATCCTCACCGGGCAATATGCACATACTCATACCGTTGTTGACAATGATGCGCCGCTGCCATCCAACCTCACCTTCTTTCCACAATACCTGAAAAAGAAAGGCTACCAGACCGCTTTCTTCGGTAAATGGCATATGGGCAATACCGATGATAAACCGCAGCCGGGTTTTGATCATTGGCTTAGTTTTCTTGGGCAGGGTGAGTATTACAATTCAACTTTCAATATCAATGGAAAACGCGTAAAGCAACCTGCAGATGGTTATGTTACGGATCAGCTTACCGAGCATACTTTGAACTGGCTCAATGCCCGCAACAAAAGCAAACCTTTCTTTGCCTACGTCTCACACAAAGGCGTACACGCTGAGTTCAAGCCGGCGAAACGTCATGTCGGTAAGTATGCCAACATGGAGATCATTTGTCCGCCCTCCATGTACCTAACGGCAACGGATAGCAGCAAGCGATACGGTACGGTTACCCAACCAACGACGCCGGTAAATTTAAAAGGCATCCCACAATGGGTGCACAAGCAGCGGTACAGCTGGCATGGAGTGGACTATATGTACCATGGCACCATCAAGTTTGACAATTTTTATCACCAATACCTGGAAACACTGCAGGCGGTGGATGAAAGCATCGAGAAGATCATCGACTGGGTAAACAAAGAAGGCCTGGCAAAAAATACCATGGTTGTTTACATGGGGGATAATGGATTTTCCTTTGGGGAACACGGGCTGATCGACAAGCGCCACGCCTACGATGAATCCATGCGGGTGCCACTGTTAGTTTGGGCGCCGGGAATGGTGAAACCAAAGTCGGTACTGGAGGAGGTGATCATGAATGTTGATCTTGCTCCAACATTCCTGGATCTGGCGGGTATTCCGAAACCGGCGAATATGCAAGGCAACTCTTTCAATCATTTGTTGAAAGGGAAGCCAGGTAAATGGAACCGCGATAAAGTTTTTTATGAATACTACTGGGAGGCTGCCTTCCCGCAAACTCCTACAACATTTGCCGTTCGGTCTGACCGCTATAAGTACATTTATTACAATGGTGTGTGGGATACCAATGAATTGTTCGATCTCCGCAATGATCCCTATGAAATGAACAACCTCATCCTTGACTCTTCACACCGAAAAGCCGGCATCGCCTTAAAAGATGAGCTCTTCAACTGGTTGAAACAAACCAACGGGTTACAGATCCCGCTGAAGAAAACGATCAATAACCGGTTCGACAATTTATACCGTGGTACTTATTAAATCTCATATCTTTTGCCGGTTAATTGCTGTGGTCACAGCAGCTTACTTTTTGGTGTCCTGTCATGGGTTAAACAGTGCTGTGCCCGAGGTAAAACACGATACCACTGCTTCCTGCGCTGCCGCCCTGCCGGCTCGGTTTGTTGTAAATGATTCGGTTGAACATATTACGCGTAACAGCGAATCCTCTGTGGAGGGTATGAAGTGGATAGCAGGCGGCGAATGCCTGTTGGGCGCTACAGACGACGAAGGAAGGGACGATGAATATCCCCAGCACGCTGTGAAACTCGACGGGTTCTGGATGGACGAAACGGAAGTGACCAATGCGCAGTTTAAAAAGTTTGTAGATGCGACCGGTTACCAAACCACGGCAGAAAAAAATATTGACTGGGAAGACTTAAAAAAGCAACTTCCCGCCGGTACACCAAAACCCGCTGACAGCCTGCTGGTTGCAGCCTCACTTGTATTTATACCGACTTCCGCACCGGTGCCCATGGATAACCCCGGACAATGGTGGCATTGGGAAAAAGGTGCGAGCTGGAAACAACCGCAAGGACCGGGGTCAACTTTGAACGGAAAAGAAAATTTACCTGTTGTGCATGTTTCCTGGGAAGATGCAATGGCCTATTGCAAATGGTCGGGGAAACGGCTACCTACAGAAGCGGAATGGGAATATGCTGCCCGTGGCGGACAGGCGCAACTGGTGTATCCCTGGGGAAATGAGCGGGTTGAAAATGGAAAGCCAAAGGCCAATACCTGGCAGGGAAGTTTTCCAAACCTCAATACGAATTGGGATGGCTTCAATGGCCTTGCCCCCGTGAGATCTTTTGCGGGTAATAAAGCCGGGTTATACGACATGGCCGGTAATGTATGGGAGTGGTGCAGCGATTGGTATGATGCCGATTATTACCAACTGCTGTCTAAACAAAAATCGGTAAACCCCGCCGGTGCTGGCCGCAGCAACGATCCCATGGAACCTGCTACTCCAAAACGCGTGGTTCGCGGCGGTTCCTATCTCTGTAACGATTCTTATTGTAAAGGCTACCGCGTAACAGCAAGGATGAAGACTTCGCCGGATACCGGCCTGGAGCATACAGGTTTTCGGTGTGTAAAAGACGATCCAACTAAAAACAAACTATGAAGCAGGACAAATCAATTGCTACCAGTTACGGCTCAACGCCACGTATACTCAATGCCATGCTCGCTGGAATTTTTTGTCTCATCGCTGTCACTTCCTCCAGTCAATCCAAACAAACAACATATTGCAATCCAATCAATATCGATTACGGGTATACGCCCATTCCAAATTTTAGCGAATGGGGCCGGCACCGTGCCACTGCTGACCCTGTAATTGTAACCTTCAAAGGCGATTACTATTTATTCAGTACCAACCAATGGGGATACTGGGTGAGCAACGATATGCTCAACTGGAAATTCATTTCGAAGAAATTCCTGCGCCCCTGGAATGCCGGGATCTATGATGAACTTTGTGCCCCCGGTGTGGGTATCATCGGCGATACCATGATCGTGTTTGGTTCCACCTACAACTCAAACTTTACCCTTTGGATGAGCACCAATCCCAAAGAAAATGAGTGGAAGCCGCTTGTTGATTCGTTTAATATCGGCGGCTGGGATCCTAGTTTTTTTACAGACGACGATGGCAAACTGTATATGTATAACGGCAGCAGCAACCGCTTCCCGATGTATGGCGTAGAACTGGATCGGAAAACCTTTCAGCCGAAAACGACCCGCAAAGAAATGTACCTGCTTGAAAGCTGGCGCTATGGTTGGCAGCGCTTTGGTGAATACCTGGATGATACTTTTCTCGATGCCTTTATCGAAGGCAGCCACATGACAAAGTATAAGGGAAAATATTATTTGCAATACGGCGCGCCGGGTACTGAATTCAGTGGCTATGCAGACGGCCTGGTCGTTGGAGAGAGCCCCCTGGGTCCATTCACTACTATGAGCGACCCGCTTAGTTACAAGCTTGGTGGTTTTATCCGCGGGGCGGGACATGGCGCTACCTTCCAGGACATTCACCAGCAATACTGGCACGTGAGCACCATGGTAGTGTCCGTAAAAAATACCTTCGAAAGACGGCTCGGCATCTGGCCAACCGGTTTTGACAAAGACAGCGTGATGTGGTGCAATACCTCTTTTGGGGACTACCCGCATTTTCTTCCCGCCGCTACCAGCGGTGAGCAAACCTATCCTTCAAAAAATGCCCCTTCCGGCGCCGGTAGCTTTACGGGCTGGATGTTGCTGAACTATAAAAAGCCGGTACAGGTTTCGTCTACCCTTGGCGGTTATACTGCCAACAACGCAGTTGATGAACTCATCAAAACATATTGGAGCGCTCAATCGGGCAATAAAGGTGAGTACATCCAGACAGACCTTGGCTCAGTCTCCACGGTAAATGCCATCCAGGTAAACTATGCCGACCAGGATGTTGACTCTTCTTTTCTTGGAAAGATCAATGGCATTTTTCATCAATACAAATTGACCTATTCCTCCGACGGAAGAAAATGGACCATGCTTGTTGATAAAAGCAATAACAAAACAGATGTACCACACGATTATGTTGAACTGGCTACACCAGTAAAAGCCCGTTTTATCAGGCTCGAAAATATTCACATGCCAACCGGTAAATTTGCCATCAGCGGGTTCAGGGTCTTCGGAAAGGGCAACGGTGCTGTGCCGGAAAAAGTAAAACAATTTTTTGTGCTCCGTACGGAGAAGGATAAACGCAGTGCCTATTTAAAATGGAGCCCGGTCGACAATGCTTTTGCTTACAATATTTATTACGGTACTCATCCCGATAAATTGTACAACTGTGTGATGGTGCATGATATGAATGAATATTGGTTCAAAGTGATGGATAGCAAAAAGCCTTATTATTTCAGGATAGAAGCGATCAATGAAAACGGGATATCAGCTCCCGACCAGGTTATCAAGGTAGATTAAAAAGCAGGCTAAAATTTCAGCAAAATGAGTAAGCGCAAACGTTTCTCCAATATGTTACTGGTGCTGGTTTTTTCTGTAAGCGGATATCTTACCGCAGCGGCGCAGTCGGCCCAAATGAGTACTTATTGCAACCCGTTGAACCTAGATTACACTTACATGATCTACAATGCGCATAACGATATTTCTTATCGATCCGGTGCGGATCCGGCGGTGGTTCAATTCAGGGGCGAGTACTATATGTTCGTAACCCGTTCGCTTGGCTATTGGCATTCAACCGATCTAAATAACTGGACTTTTATTCATCCCGAAAAATGGTATTTCCAGGGTTCCAATGCACCCGCTGCGCACAACTATAAAGATTCCGTGCTGTATGTAACGGGCGATCCTTCTGGCTCCATGAGTATTCTATATACCGACAACCCGAAGAAAGGAGATTGGAAAGCAACGCCGGCGATCTTAAATGATCTGCAGGATCCGGCGCTCTTTATTGATGACGATGAAAAGGCGTACATGTATTGGGGCTCTTCCAATGTGTTTCCCATCAGGGCGGTTACCCTGGATCGTTCAAAAAATTTTCGGCCTTCGCAAAAAAAATGGGAGCTGTTTAACCTCGATGGAAAAAAACATGGCTGGGAACGCTTTGGTGAGAATCATTCCGATACAGTTTTGGGTGGCTACATGGAAGGCGCCTGGATGACAAAACACAACAATAAGTACTACCTGCAATATGCCGCTCCGGGAACAGAGTTTAATGTGTACGGTGATGGTGCATATATAAGTGATTCGCCCTTAGGCCCGTTTAATTATATGGCCAATAACCCATTTTGTTACAAGCCCGGTGGTTTTATGAATGGCGCCGGCCACGGCAGTACCGTTATCGGTCCGGGTGACGCGTACTGGCATTTCGGGTCTATGGCCGTATCAGTTAATGTGAACTGGGAACGTCGCATTTCCATGTACCCAACTTTCTTTGACAAGGAAGGGCTGATGTATTCCAATACTTCGTTTGGCGACTATCCACATTTTGCTCCCGCCGTGGCGGGAAAGAATGGTGCCTTTGCAGGATGGATGTTGCTGTCGTACAACAAGCCGGTGAAGGCTACTTCTTCAGTGAGAGAGTTTACGGCAAAAAATATTGTGGATGAAAGTGTCAAAACCTTTTGGCTCGCTGAAAAGAATGACGCCTCCCAGGTGGTTGAGATCGATCTCCTGGCCGCAGCAAAAGTGCACGCCATCCAGGTAAACTATCACGATCATAAATCCGGCTTGTATGGAAAGCTGCCCGGGCTTTACCACCAGTATTTCATCGAGGGCTCAGTGGATGGTAAAAGCTGGATGACGCTTGTTGACAGGAAAAATAGTTTTAAGGATGTACCAAATGATTATGTGGAACTCGGCATTCCCCAAACGGTTAGGTATATACGCTATAGTAACATCCACTTACCCACGCCAAATCTTGCCATAGCAGGAATCAGGGTTTTCGGGGTAGGACAGGGTAAGGCGCCCGCCGTCGTTAAGCAATTCAAAGTGGCGCGCAAGCCTGATCGCCGGGATGCGCTGCTCAGCTGGGATAAACAAACAGGAGTGCAAGGCTATAATATTTTGTGGGGCATTGCACCCGATAAATTGTATAATTCGTGGATGGTGTATGATGCGGGTTCTCTTGATTTGAAAAGTCTTGCGACAGACCAGGTATACTATTTTTCGATCGAGGCCTTCAACGAGAACGGCATTTCACCAAAAGCGACAGTCATCAAGGCAGAGTAAGCGGTTTCTTTTCCCGGCTTGCCGGAATTTAAAATAAAGATTTAATTTAAAACCGGGTGGACAACCATCCTCATTAAAATTTATGATCCTTGCCGGAAGATTTTCTCCCAGGCTGCAATGCTCAACTTTATGCTTAAACAAATTTGTTGCTTTCTCTTCGCTGCGTTTCTTAGTGTTTCCTTACTGGCGCAGGATTCCAATCTTCCTTACTCGAACGAGGTAAATGCTTTCAGGAAACTTGACAGCGCAACTCGCCCGCCAAAAAATGCCATCCTGTTTATCGGCAGTTCTTCTTTTACGAAGTGGACCGATGTGCAGGAATATTTCCCTGACCGGCCGGTCGTCAACCGCGCCTTTGGCGGATCTTCCTTGCCGGATCTTATCAATCATGTTGATGCGATCGTGTTGCCAACGCGGCCCCGGCAGATCTTAATTTATTGCGGCGAGAACGATCTTGCGGCTTCCGACACAGTTTCGGCGCAGCTCGTTTTTACCCGGTTTAAAACTTTGTTTGGGTTGATCCGTGCAAAGTTGCCACAGGTATCCATCGCCTTTGTTTCGATCAAACCCAGTCCGAGCCGCCGGAAGATCTGGCCCCGGGCCAGGCAAGCGAATGCCTTGATCAAGCAGTGGCTGAAAACTAAACAGCGTACTGATTACATCGACGTGTATTACAAGATGTTTTATAAGAACGGGAACATAATGCAGGATATCTTTATTGAAGATGACCTGCACATGAATGCGAAGGGGTATGCCATCTGGCAGAAAGCGATCGAACCTTACTTACTCAAAAAATAAAATACAGCTATATGAAAGTTCTCCGGATTTTTTTGATGGGAATATTGGTGACCGTTTCGGGTGTTACTTCCGCGCAAACCACCGACGCGAAAATGAAACCCTTCATTGACGCGCTGATGAAGAAGATGACGATCGATGAAAAAATTGGCCAGTTGAACCTGCCAGGTTCAGGCGATATCGTCACCGGGCAAGCTTCCAATTCTGATATCGGTAAAAAGATCCGCGAAGGAAAAGTTGGCGGACTATTCAATATTAAAACAGTTGAAAAAATCAGGGCCGTGCAAAAAGTTGCGGTGGAGGAAAGTCGCATGAAAATCCCGATGCTTTTTGGGATGGATGTGATCCATGGCTACGAAACCGTTTTTCCGATTCCTCTTGGCTTATCCTGTACCTGGGATATGGCTGCAATAGAACGCAGCGCCCGCGTTGCAGCTACAGAAGCGAGTGCAGATGGTATTAACTGGACTTTCAGTCCGATGGTAGACGTTTCCCGTGATCCGCGCTGGGGCCGAATTTCAGAAGGCTCGGGCGAAGACGTACACCTGGGTTCAGAAATTGCCAAAGCAATGGTGAGGGGTTACCAGGGAACCGATCTTACGAAGAACAATACCATCATGTCCTGCGTGAAGCATTATGCGCTGTATGGCGCAGGCGAGGCCGGCCGCGATTACAATACAACCGACATGAGCCGGGTGCGCATGTTCAATGAATACCTGCCGCCGTACAAGGCAGCGCTCGATGCAGGGGCCGGAAGTATCATGGCTTCTTTCAACGAAGTTGATGGCATCCCTGCCACAGCCAATAAATTTTTGATGACCGACGTGCTCCGTAAAATGTGGGGCTTCAAAGGTTTCGTCGTCACAGATTATACCGGCATAAACGAAATGATCGATCATGGGCTTGGTGATTTAAAAACAGTTTCGCAGTTAGCATTAAATGCGGGCATTGATATGGATATGGTTGGAGAAGGATTTTTGACCACGCTGAAACAATCTTTGCAGGAAGGTAAAGTAACGCAGGCGCAGATTGATGGCGCTTGTCGCCGCATCCTTGAAGCAAAATATAAGTTGGGCCTGTTTGAGGATCCCTATAAATATTGTGATGCCAAAAGGGCGAGCAGCGAAATTTTTACTGATGCCAACCGCAAAATAGCCAGGGAGATCTCAGCACAAAGTTTTGTGTTGTTGAAGAACCAGGGTAATGTATTGCCGATCAAAAAAACAGGCACCATAGCCCTCATCGGGCCGTTGGCAGATGCGAAAGAAAATATGCCGGGTACCTGGAGTGTGGCAGCAAATTTTTCCAAAGCTACCAGTGTGCTGACAGGCCTGCAGGCAGCAGTTGGAACTAATGCTAAGATCTTATACGCTAAAGGCTCTAACCTTGATACTGACAGTGCCTTCGAAGAGCGGGGCACCATGTTTGGCAAAACACTGAACCGTGATCGTCGTCCTGCGCAGCAGATACTGGATGAGGCGCTGGCTATCGCCAATCAAAGCGATGTAATTGTTGCAGCACTTGGTGAATCAGCCGAGATGACCGGCGAAAGCAGCAGTCGTACGGACATAGAAATTCCACAGGCGCAACAGGACCTATTAATGGCCTTGTTGAAAACCGGCAAGCCGGTCGTACTGGTTTTGTTCACCGGCAGGCCACTCGCCTTGAAGTGGGAGCAGGAGAATGTTCCCGCAATTTTAAACGTTTGGTTTGGTGGTTCGGAAGCAGGCAGCGCCATTGCCGACGTGATCTTTGGCGATGTAAATCCATCGGGGAAATTGAGTACGACTTTCCCGCAGAACATTGGCCAGGTGCCTATCTTTTATAACCATAAAAATACCGGCCGCCCCTTGCCCGATGGCAAATGGTTCCAGAAATTCAGGTCAAATTACCTGGATGTTTCTAATGATCCTTTGTATCCCTTCGGATTCGGGCTGAGCTATACAAATTTTACTTACAGTCCTGTCGAGTTAAGCAAGTCGTCTTTCAAACCCGGTGAAACCATAACCGCAAGTGTAACGGTTACGAATAGTGGCGCCGTTACCGGGAAGGAAGTTGTTCAACTTTACCTCCGCGACCTGGTGGGCACAAATACCCGCCCGGTAAAAGAATTGAAAGGATTTCAGAAGATCGAATTAAAAGCAGGCGAGTCCCGGAAGGTCAGTTTCAGGATCTCCGTAAACGACCTGAAGTTTTATAATGCCGACCTGAAATATGCTGCCGAACCAGGAGACTTCAAAGTATTCATTGGTGGCAATAGCAGGGATTGTAGGGAAGGGGATTTTAAATTGCTGTAGAGCCTCTTTTTAATTAGCTAATTAGCTGATTTGCTAATGTGCTAATGGAAGAATGTTGTTGGTTGCAACTCATTTGCTCAATTTGAAAATTCCTCAAGTCCAATTACTCAATTTGAAAATTGCTCAATGACTCAATGTGAAAATGAAAATGCAAAGATCAATGTGAAAATTTCTCAATGGCTCAATTTGAAAATGAAAAGAAATAGGCAATGAAAATATTTTGAAGTCGAAATTTGATGCGAGCAATTGAAAGGCTGCGAAAATAGATGACTGAAGGAATTGATGGCATTCACTGCATTTAGTTGCCACCAGTAACCGGGTTAGCCGCCTCTTTTTGGTTCGGTCCCGGTTTTACCGGGATTGAAAACAACGAGCGCAGCGAGTTTTTTCAAAGAAGCAAAAGCAGCGGCGTGCCGTTACGCAGCCTGCCGGCTGAGGAGGCGAAAGCAACAATCCAAGAGCTTCTTTGAAGAGCGAAGAAGAATAAATTGAATCAAGCAGACCGGAAATATCGTACCTACGCGATCGATAAATAACAAAAGAAACAAAGCAAAAGAATTCACTGCATTTGGTTATCACCAGTAACCGGGTTAGCCGCCTCTTTTGGTTCGGTCCCGGATTTACCGGGATTGAAAACAACGAGCGCAGCGAGTTTTTTCAAAGTAGCAAAAGCAGCGGCGTTCCGGTTACGCAGCCTGTCGGCTGAGGAGGCGAAAGCAACAATCCAAGAGCTTCTTTGAAAAGTGAAAAGCGCAACTTGGATGTAACAAAAGCTTCATTATTAGATATTACCATTAACAGGTAACAAAAGAAGCAAAAACAGGCGCGTGCCTGGCAGATAGTCCGCTGGCTGGGGGAAGCCAAATCCACAATATAATTCTCCCATAATTTAAATAAATAAAATGCGTCTAACGCTCACTGTTATATTACAGGTACTGCTCCTGCAAGCCTCTGCACAAGCCTTATTCGAAATGCCCACCGGCGTTTCCAGCCGGCTGAGTAGTTTCGAAAACCCCAATGGAGTAAAGGCCAACGGC
Source organism: Ferruginibacter sp. (assembly GCA_030655145.1). Lineage (GTDB taxonomy): Bacteria > Bacteroidota > Bacteroidia > Chitinophagales > Chitinophagaceae > Ferruginibacter. The sequence continues at coordinate 8,698 of JAURWD010000235.1, read as the reverse complement.
GGCAGAACAAATAAAACAGCGAAAGGCAACGCATTCGAAGTATTGCATGGCGGACAAACCAAAACCTTGCTCGACATCAGCGGCCAGGGCACCATCCAACGCATTTGGCTTACCATTGATCAAAACCCGGTGAAGCTCCGGGCCCTGCGCCTGCAGATGTATTGGGACAAAGCGACGAAGCCTGCTGTGGATGTTCCCCTGGGAGATTTTTTCCTCTACAATGTTGGTAAGCAGGTGGCATTTGAATCCGCACTTTTTTCAACAGGAGAAGGACGGTCGTTCAATTGCTACATCCCGATGCCCTTTCGCAAAGCAGCCCGCATTGTTATCGTGAACGAAGGCGTTGAAGCTGCCAAATTTTTTTATGATGTTGATTTTTTACTGCAACCTGTGAAGCCGGCGGCCATGTATTTCCATGCGTACTGGACCCGGCAGCAAAGCGGAAAGTTGGGCGACGATTTTGTCATTCTTCCCAAACTATCCGGCAAAGGGCGTTTCCTCGGCATGAGCGTGGGATTAATTACCGATCCGGCGTATGGTACCAGCTGGTGGGGCGAGGGCGAGGTTAAAATGTACCTGGATGGAGACGGGCCCTATCCTACGATCAATGGTACCGGCGCCGAAGATTACATCGGTAGTGCCTGGGGACTGGGTGCTTTCACCCACCAATTCCAGGGTGCACCCGTAGCGATCGATTCAACCGGGCAATTTTGTTTTTACCGCTGGCATATTCCGGATGCGATCTATTTCAACAAAGACATCCGCGTCACCATTCAACAGATCGGGGGTTGGGGGAAGAAGGAACTGCAACAATTAATTGACCGCGGCGTCAACCTAAAGCCTGTTACCATCGATGCACCCGGGAAGTTTGTCCGGCTTTTTGAATTAGAAAAATACCCGGCGCTCAATGATCCTTCCTTACCGGATGGGTGGGTAAACTTTTTTAGGATCGATGACTACGCTTCCGTGAGTTACCTTTACCTGGATAAGCCTTCCTCTGATCTGCCGCCATTGGCGGGAGTGGAGGCACGGGTGAAGAACCTGCAACGAAAACGCTGATCGCTTTAAAATACCAATATGAAAAATATGTTTTTGATCGCCTGCCTGTGCTCCCTCGGTTTTGCTGCCAGAAGCCAGGAGCTCACCCAGTATGAAAAGCAAACCTTTGTTACCAGTACTGATTCGATGCCGTACCGGCTGCTCCTTCCAAAAGATTTCAATCCCAAAAAAAAATACCCCCTCGTTTTTGTTTTACATGGCGCTGGTGAACGCGGCAGGGACAACCAGAAGCAACTGGTTCATGGAGGAAAATTATTTTTAAAGGAGGAGATTCGCAACGAGTTTCCGGCCATCGTCGTGTTTCCACAATGCCCGCAGGATAGCTACTGGAGCAATGTGTCCATTACTACTGACAAAGACAATAAACGCACATTTAACTTCCGCCCGGACGGAGAACCCACCAAGGCCATGACACTTGCCCAGGGCTTGCTTGAACAGCTCATCAAAACCTACCGCGTAAAGAAAAAGCAGGTTTACATCGCCGGTCTCTCAATGGGTGGCATGGGTACATTCGAAATGGTCAGGCGCAACCCCAAACTTTTTGCTGCCGCGGTTCCCATCTGCGGAGGGGCCGACCCGGCCACGGCTTCAAAGCTGGTAAAAACAGATTGGTGGATCTTCCATGGCGCCAAGGACAATGTTGTGCCCGTTGACTTCTCCATAAAAATGGATAGCGCGCTTAGCAAAGAAAAAGCCTCGGTTAAATTAACGATCTACCCTGAAGCCATGCATGATAGCTGGACCAATACCTTTGCCGAACCCGGCTTGCTTCCCTGGTTGTTTGCTCAACGCAAATAAGTATCGTTAAGATGCACCACTTCAATATTAACACTTCGGGTAATCGTTGTCGTGAGGCTGACCTCGGGAAAACTGTTACCTTAGTTTTGAATCATGAAATACCGTACTGATGTCGATGAATAATATATTAACGAAATCCCTCCTGGCAGGACTGCTATTGTTCTCCTTAGGCTGTTGCAAAAAATCTACTCCAACCACAACCACGCCGCCACCCGTGGTACCACCTGTTGTTCCGCCGGTGGTAGCAACCAACGAGGTTGACTTTTGGCTAACTACCGGGGACCAGGCAACCTTGCTCACCAAACAAAATACTGTCTTATCCTTTGGAACCGTTGCCAACGCATTTTCCACCATTGAAGTAGATACTACGCAGGTGTTCCAGACCATTGACGGTTTCGGGTACACGTTAACGGGAGGAAGTGCTTTTGTGATCAATCGCCTTCCCGCCGCTGATAAGGCGAGCTTGCTCACAGAGCTGTTTGGCACTGCCAGCAATTCCATCAAAATAAGCTACCTGCGTATCAGCATCGGCGCTTCAGATCTTAGTGCAAGTGTCTATACCTATGATGATATGCCTGCCGGGCAAACAGATCCTACGCTTGCGAATTTTTCCTTGCAACCCGACAAGGCTGACGTTATCCCTTTGTTGAAAGAGATCGTCGCCATCAATCCCAATATAAAGCTCATGGCCGTTCCATGGACACCGCCGAGCTGGATGAAGAATAATGGTAATTCAAAAGGTGGAAGCCTCTTGCCTCAATACTATGATGTGTATGCAAAATACTTTGTGAAGTATATCCAGCAGATGAAGGCGGAAGGCCTCACCATCGATGCGGTTACACCACAGAATGAACCATTGAATCCAGACAATAATCCAAGCCTCTTAATGACGGCCGAGCAACAACGGGATTTTATTAAGACCAATCTCGGACCTGCGTTTGCTGCAGCCAGCCTCGCTACAAAGATCATTACGTATGATCACAATGCAGACCGGATAGATTATCCAACGCTTGTGTTGAATGACCCCGCAGCGCGGGCATTCATCGATGGCTCGGCATTTCATTTATACGCTGGTAACATTGATGCACTGTCGCAGGTTCATTTCGCTTTTCCTGACAAGCATATTTATTTTACGGAGCAATACACGAGTTCCACGGGTAGCTTCGGTGGCGATCTTAAATGGCACTTGAAAAATGTGATCATCGGCTCTATGCGCAACTGGAGTAAGATCGCCTTAGAATGGAATCTTGCCAACGACCCCAGCTTCGGGCCACACACGCCTGGTGGCTGTACGGAATGTAAAGGCGCCCTAACCATTGGCTCGTCAGTTACCCGAAACGTGGGCTATTACATTGTAGCACATGTGTCGAAATTTGTCCCGCCGGGGTCTGTTCGCGTGGGTACAGGCATCACCAGTACTTTGCAAAATGTTGCTTTCCAAACGCCCGATGGTAAAAAAGTGTTGGTCGTCGAAAATGAAGGAACAGGTACCCAAACGTTTAACATTAAGTTCAAAGGAAAGTGGACGGTAACCACCCTGCCAGCCGGCGGCGTTGGTACCTATACCTGGTAATTGGCCGTTGACGTATTTATTTTTTGTTCCGGCGAGGGCTCCATTCTCAACATCGTTGCGTCGCCCTCTTGTACGGCATATCGCCATGGGTGGGTTGAAGCAGCACTCACGAACGCCTCCGCTAAGCTTCTGCCAAACGTCGGATAGACAGGAACGCAGAAGTAATTATTATTATTCTGATCGAAGCGACGGTATATTTGCCTGCCAGCTTTCCGGCGCATTTTAATTGATCAACTATGGCATATCTATTATGGGGTTTATTGAACATCGGGATATTCTTATTTTTTATTTCAATCTGCTTTAAAGCCACGAAACTTATTCGTGAAAGAATGGGAGCTTTTGCCTCTGTCGTTTTCGTACTCGGACTTCTATCTTTCATGGGGCATTCAAATAATGAAAACGATAATAACGAACCAAATTCAAACCATATCAAGACCTGGAAGTTTACATCTTTAGACAGTGTAGACCAGAATTCAACCCATATATTGCAGGTTGACCTGGAAAAGACCTTGGTTTGCAAATATGACCTGGGGATTAAATATGGCAAAGACAAACAGGGGGAAATAAACATACCCATAAGTGCTTATTCTTCTACAAACGGCTTCATCAGTGGAACAAATTGGAAGCCTATATCAATTCTCGTTAACAGGACAAGAGACAATAACAAATTTGAATATTTTGTCGACGGTTTGGTAGAATGGAAATTACTTGGTGCGACGATCTATTCTCAACTAAAAGTATATAAAGGCATCGCATTTGCGAAATAAGCCCGCAGGCAACATCGGTTTTGCAAAAGTTTGGCGATGCATTGTACATTCAGCTGCAGTTCTCTATCAGCTTTAGTTTGCGGCCGGACTCGTCGTAAAAAGCCTTTCCTTAATTTCATCTTCGAAACTCTCCTCGTCATTCCCACTGGGTAGTTGAATTTCAATTCCAAAATTGCGCAAAGCCGTAACCGTCTATGCAACCTGGTTAAACTTTTAAAAATAAATTATACATAAAAAAATCCCCCGTATTCCGGGGGATTTTTTGTTCAGATATCCTGGTGTAAAATCATACAGTTGCATCTGCCATATTTGGGATGTCGACCGCCTTGTATTCTCCGGCGTCGAGCTTTTTCTTCGTTGCTTCGAAAGCTTTCAAGGTAATATCAATGTCTTCATCACTGTGTGCTGCTGTTGGGATAAGGCGGTAAATGATGTCGCCCTTTGGAATCACCGGGTACACCACGATCGAACAAAAAATATGGAAGTTTTCACGGAGGTCCATCACCATTTGTGTCGCCTCAGGAACATCGCCCTTCATGTAGATCGGCGTAACGGGTGAGTTCGTATCTCCAATGTCAAAGCCCCGCTCTTTCAAACCATTTTGTAAGCGGTTTACATTGTGCCAAAGTTTAGCCCGCAGCTCCGGCATGTTCTGCACCATTTCCATTCGTTTAAGCATGCCTTCGACAATCATCAACGGCAAACTTTTTGCGAAGATCTGCGACCGCGTGTTATAGCGTAAATATTTTAAAACAGCTTTTGGTCCGCTGATGAAGGCGCCAATGCTACCCATGCTTTTTACAAACGTGCTGAAGTAAAGATCTATTCCTGCCTGGCAGGCCTGCGACTCATCTGCGCCGGCGCCGGTTGGTCCCATATAACCAAAACCATGTGCATCATCAATTAAAATCCGGAACTGGTATTTTTCTTTCAGAGCCACTAGTTCTTTCAAAATACCCTGCTCGCCATCCATTCCAAAAACTCCTTCTGTGATCACTAAAATTCCACCACCGGATTTTTCAACCATCTTCTCAGCACGTTGAATTTGTTTTTCAAAATCTGTGATGTCGTTGTGCTTAAAAGCATAGGTATGGCCCATGTGTAAGCGGATGCCGTCAACAATACATGCATGGGCTTCTGCATCATACACGATCACATCACGGCGATTTACCAACGCATCTATGCAACTCATTATGCCCTGGTACCCAAAGTTCAGCAGCATGGTATCTTCCCGTTTTACAAAGCGGCTGATCACTTTTTCCAGTTCCTCGTGTTTCTGCGTATTGCCACTCATCATCCTCGCACCCATCGGGTTTCCCATTCCGTAGAGGGCAGCTGCATCAGTATCTGCTTGTCTAACTTCAGGATGATTGACGAGACCGAGATAATTATTAAGGCTCCACACGATCATTTCTTTACCGCGAAATTTCATGCGTGGCCCCAACTCGCCTTCCAGTTTTGGAAAAGCAAAATAACCATGTGCCCGGTCCATATGCTGGCCGATCGGGCCACCATCCTTTACAAGTTTTTCAAAAACATCTGCCATAATCCCTGTTGATTTTATTAGATATTAAAAAATTTTTTGTGGTGAGGTTAGCTGTCGTGAAGTCCATCTTATTTTCGTGGCGGGCGGTTTCAAACGCAAACAGTTTGATGGAAGCCGCTGCCGCATGAATAAATAAATTCCCTTCAACATAAACGTCGCAAAATTACGGCTTTGCACGCAAAATGCGTAACATACTAATAATGGCATAAGCGGGTGCGGCTAACGATGTTCAACTATATTTGTCAAAATTTATTCTATGATAAATCGCTCCCTATTTCTCCTTGCCATTACTATAATATCGCTGACCATGCCTGCCCAGAGCCAGGCAGTAAAAACTACGGTTTCAGCAACGGCAAAGCCAAAATTGGTTGTGGGTATTGTGGTGGACCAAATGCGCTGGGATTATCTCTACCGGTTTTACGATCTCTATGGTAATGCGGGTTTCAAACGAATGCTGAACCAGGGTTTCAGTTGCGAGAACGCGTTGATACCTTATATGCCGACCTATACGGCTGCCGGCCATGCCTGTGTGTATACCGGGAGTGTTCCTGCCATTCATGGGATCATGGGCAACAACTGGTATGATAAAGTGGGAAAGCGGAGTGTTTACTGCACCGAAGATTCTTCTGTAAGTACCGTGGGTACAACCGGGGATGCGGGCAAGATGAGCCCCTTAAATATGTGGACCACTACAGTAACAGATGAATTGCGACTGAGCAATAATTTTAAAAGTAAAGTGATTGGTATTGCCATCAAAGATCGCGGGTCCATCCTGCCGGCCGGGCATAGCGCCAACGCCGCCTACTGGTATGAAGGAAAGACCGGTAAGTGGATTACGAGTTCTTATTACATGAAAGCCTTACCCGAGTGGGTAAACAAATTCAATGCAAAGGACCTGGTGAGCGACTACATGAAAACAGATTGGAACACCTTGTTGCCAATCAGTAAATACGACCTGAGCTCGGCGGATGATAAGCCATACGAGCGGGCAATACCCGGAGAAAAAACGGTGACCTTCCCGCATCGGTTATCTACGATGACCACCGAAAAATATTCTTCATTCCCTTACACACCCGGAGCAGCCACTTTTACCTTTGATTTCGCGAAGCAAGCGATCGAAAATGAACAACTTGGCGCCAGTGGCGTGACGGATTTTTTAGCCATCAGTATTTCTTCAACGGATTACATCGGTCACAGCTTCGGACCTAATTCGGTCGAAGTAGAAGATTCCTATCTGCGCCTCGACAAAGATCTGGGAGACCTCTTTACCTACCTTGATACAAAATATGGGGCAGGAAATTATCTTAGTTTTTTAACTGCTGACCATGCCGTAGCGCATACCCCGGCCTTTTTAAAAGAGCACAATCTACCTGGCGGCGTTTTTAGCATGGGCGACATTGTGAAGACTGCCAATCAAAAGATTGAAGAAAAATTTGGGGTGAAATCCGGCATTCTTTCGGCACAGAATTACCAGGTTTATTTAAACACGTCGGAGTTTGAAAAGGCAGGAAAGAACGTCGCTGAGGTCGCCAATTTCGTGGTGTCATTTTTAAAACAACAACCATTGGTGGTAGAAGCGGTGTCGTTCCACAACTTTGGTTCTTCCACGCTGCCAGCACCGCAGAATGATATGTATATTAACGGTTTCAACCCGCAGCGTGGCGGTGATATTTTATTCACCATCAAACCAGGTTATTTTGAAGGCTCTGATAAGGGTACCACCCACGGTTCCTGGAATCCTTATGATTCGCACATCCCCATGGTATTTTTTGGCTGGAATGTAAAGCCCGGCAAAACAAACCGCGAGACATACATGACTGACATTGCACCGACAGTAGCAGCTATGTTACAGATCCAAATGCCGAGTGGTAGTGTCGGAAAAGTGGTAACAGAGATCACTTCCCAAAAATAACCTGCAGCAAATCCTTCCCTGCCAATCAAGGCTAGGTTTATTAGGATATCATTTTATGCCGGCGACAAGTTCATTCTGTCGCCGGTTGCATTATGGAGGATTGATACGCCTGTTTGCGCAATTCATGCGCTTTGCGAATAAAGATGCTGGGAGCCGGCAATAGTTTTGTTTCAAATTATTAAGAGTATGAAACAAGCGTTCCTGGTTGCATTGATGTTTGCAACAATTCCATTCACTTCAACTGCCCAACTGGGGGGCGTTTTCAACAGGGCCAAGAATAAAGTAAACCAGCGCGTCGACCGAAAACTTGACCGGGCCATGGAAGATGCGCTGGATAAAGCGGAAGGCAAAGAAACCGCGTCTGCAAAGCCGGCCGCGTCAAACGAGAGCGCGCCAGCAAAAGAGGAAGTATCGATCGGTAGCTTTTCCAAATATGATTTTATCGCCGGCGCCCAGGTGGTGTACTTCGAAAATTTTGACCAGGAAGGCCTTGCTGAATTACCCACCGGATGGAATACAAATGGAACAGGAGAGGTTGTTAAGCTTGACAATATTCCGGGCAAATGGCTGCGGATGCACCAGCCGTTTAATTATCTCAGCGCTAACGAAAAAAAGTTCGAAGAAAATTATACCATCGAGTTTGACCTGGTGATGCAATTGAAAAATAATGGATGGCTGTACCCGACTTTTTCCGTCGGCCTGCTTAGCACCAGTGAGGATAATACAACTGATAACAAATTCCTGAAAGGATATAAGGAATATGCCGTGACACTTGCAACCATCAACCCGGGTGAGTTCAAAAACAGCCGCATTCAACTCCAGTCTTTCGTGGACAACAAACCATATTTTACCAGCGAGCATAAATCCATCGATGCGCTTGAAACCCAGTATGGTAAGCCAGTTCACATCGCGATACAGGTTCAAAAAGAAAGGTTTAGGATCTGGATCAACGAGAGCAAGGCTTTCGATGTTCCAAAAGGTGTTTCACTGAATTACAAGATGAACCAGTTGCTTTTCCAGGTTGGTCAAACCAATTACCCCGA
>JAURWD010000215.1 GCA_030655145.1 Ferruginibacter sp. | reverse complement strand
ACGCAGATGGAATGGTATAATTTCTGGAAAGACGCGAGAAAAAAATGGCATGAAAGCCTGGGTATACCTGCTGACAAATTACGCTTCCACGATCACGTTAAATTGGCACACTATGCCGACGCTGCCCTGGATATCGAATTTGAATTCCCGTTTGGCTGGAAAGAACTGGAGGGCATTCATAGCCGTACCGATTTTGATCTTACCCAACACCAGGCCTTCAGCAAAAAGAAGATCCAGTATTTCGACAATGACCTGAAGGAAGATGGCAAGCCGTACGGTAACTACATTCCCTACGTTGTTGAAACTTCAGTCGGCCTCGACCGGCTGTTTCTCACCATCATCAGTCTGGCATACGCAGAAGAGAAATGGACCAAGGAAGATGGTACTGAAGATAGCAGGGTTGTGCTGCGTTTACCCGCCAAAATTGCCCCAACCAAACTCGCCATTCTGCCCTTGTTAAAAAAAGATGGCCTGCCGGAAATAGCTCGTGAGCTGATGAACGAGTGCAAGGAAAGCTTCATGTGTTTCTATGAAGAAAAAGATGCCATCGGTAAACGGTACCGGCGCATGGACGCCATCGGTACACCATTTTGTGTAACGATCGACCATCAAACAAAAGAAGATAACACTGTTACCATTCGCTATCGCGACAATATGGTGCAGGAAAGAATTCCTATCAGCGAAGTGAAAAGCCTCGTGCTCGAAAAAATGAAATAATCAAACATAACATAATCCCCCATTTTGCAACAAATGGGGGATTTTAGTTTTACAATTTTCTAACATTTTCGAAAGCAGCATTTAGATTCCCATAAATGTCTTTCGTTTCACTAAGTATTAACAAGCTTTGTGTTCACTAACCCGTAACCGTAAACGAACTATATGAAAAAAATCTCACTCGCAGTATTGTGCTTTTGCAGTTTTGTATTCAACGCCGCTTCCCAGGAAACGATGCCGCCTAAAAGCAGTGGTCAAACAAGTTTTTATGCAGAGCTTGGTGGTCCTGGTATTTTATTTTCCGCGAACATTGACCGAAGGTTTGGCCCGACGCACTTAGGCTTAGGCGGCCGGGCAGGCCTCGGATTCATAAGCGGCAACTTCGAGGATTATGATCCTATTAATTATAATTACCGGCAACGATCCATTATTACCGTACCCGTTCAGTTAAATTATATTTTCGGAAAGGAAAGTTCTGTCCACACCTTTGAGGTAGGACTCGGCGCCACTTTTTTAGGAAGAAAAGTTGGGATCCTCGATTTCCCTTACGACGAGCCAACACAGATTTTTGGAACAGCCTCATTTATGTACCGGAGACAGCCGAAAAATGGCGGTTTCAGCTGGCGCGGCGGTATCACCCCTCTTATTGCCCGCGGCTATATTCAACCATTTGCGGGCTTCAGCGTAGGTTACAATTTCTAGAAGAATTTACTTAAGATTTTCTTTTTAGGATCACAGGTTCTTTAAGATACCCGAAGAGCTTTTGATACATTTCCTTTACGACGTCGTACATATCGGCTTCGTAAAGGCTTCTTTTAAATTCGAACATCAGCAGGCACCGGATTGCACCGGTCTCTTTATCCAATTCAATCTGCCGGATAAAACTTATATCCTTTTCCGCATTCACCAACTTCACTGACTTCGGCATTTCGTCCACCACGAACTCCGGAGGGATCTGGGCAAACAGGTTCAGTTTTACCAGGCGCGGATACCCGAAATTTATATTAGAGAAACGCTCATTGCTAATAAACGGATTCGACTCAAACCCGGTAAACATGTTCAACGGCAACATTAAATATTCGCCCGTTGTATTTAACCTACCCGATAATTGCAATTTAAGTTCGAGTGCAAGTGAATCGTTGTCTGCACCGCTTGCAACCAGGTCTTTCCCAGTGATCGAGGTGCCTTGTAAAGAAAAATTATTGCGCACGAATCTTTTTTCATCGGCATGAAATTCTTTTAATTTTTCCATTCTTGAATAATCGCTGCTTCGCATCAACACTTCGCCGGAAACTTCGGCATTTGCCTGCACGTTAATTTGCACCAGGATATCATCTTTATACTTCGTGGTATCATTCGCGATGTTCACAAGCCCGCCTGACTTTCGGTTAACCACAAACGCTGTTGTATTCAGGATGGTATTAGGGGTAAGGTGCGGAGGCGTGTTAAAGTCTGTTGCATCCAGATAATATTTCCTGTTGTTGATATTAATTGCCGCAAATACTGAATTAAACTGGTCGATGAACGGATAAACCGGGTTCACCTTTCCGTGAAAACGTTCGCTTACCAACATAGGAAATGCCTCCAGCCCGGCTTCTTTTAAGAGATTTACCAACAACAGGTTGATGTCTCCACTCGGTCCCGATTTTTTTTGCCAGGTTTCTCTCACTCCCTGGATGGCATACTTACTATACAGGTGATTCCACTTTACATTGCTGCGTACGTAGTTAAATACAGCTTTCATTTTATCTTCTGGCGCCAAGGTCAACTTGACCTGTTTAATAAAGTCAGCAGTTCCGGAAATATCCTTGTTCAGCTGGCCACCGAAGTCGGAGTGTTGTACCAACTCACGTGTTACTTCATCCCAGGATGTCATGTATTTTGTTTTTCCGCCACCGCCCTGGATGACGCCACTTAACTGAAATATCACTTTCTGCAGGTAGTCTCTGCGGGCATCCATATAGGGTTCATTGCCCAGCCCGGGAATGTTGTGCATTTCAAAATGAATTCCACCTTTCTCTTTATCAGGTGTAACGGCAAGGTCGATGTCCATTGTCTTGTTTACCCGGTAGGCAAACTCCATCGTCGGAATAATAACCAGGTGAAATTTACTCGTTATCACCGGCAGGTGTCCCTGGAAGTCCCAGTCCTCTAAACCACCATAGTGTTTCATTACACTTCGATACTTATATTCAATGATGCTCCCGACCTTGATCTCGGGGAAAGTGAAGATCACTTCTCCACGCCGTTCATCGATCTTCTTTGTGAAAATGGATTTCTTTTCCAGTTTGGTAGTGATATAATTTGCGCCGTTAGCGGGATTGATGGTCATTCCTTCGACCCGATCAATTGCTTCAAATCCATCTTTGCTGTAAAATGGAATGGTGATGTTTGCTTCTGAAAAGCCCTCTTCTTTCAGGATCTTCATCCGCACATGATGCACGGTAATCAGCTGGTGATTGTCGTCATAATCTGCAAAGGCTTCATGCAACAGCACGACCGCCCGGGCATCTTTATCAAATGAACACTGTTTTAGGGTGAGGTCATTATTGGTGACGACACCATAATCGAGAAAATCCTGTGCTGGGGAAATAATGGACACGAGAAGGAAGCAGAGAACTAAGAAAAAAGTTTTCATGTAGTGGTAATTACGGATAAGCAGCCTGGTGGCTTTTAGTTTTCGCGTGCAAAATAAGGAATTTCATCATGACTTATTGCTTCCTTTTGTTGCCAATACGCTTGTGTTACAACGTGGCCATCGGGTGTGTGCAGCAGGCGACTGAATATCGCGTTGATAGGGTTGAATGTGACATCCGTAACTCCGACGGTGAAGGTTGTTGGCGCGGAAACAGGGGCAGGTGTGACGGGCGATTGCGGAGGAGTTTCACCTGGTTCGGTAGGCTTTGGCGCAGGGGCAGGCGTAGCTTTTGGTAATGGCGAAGCCGCGATAATTACGGTGTAGTGGTTGTACTCAAGCAGCTTTTTTAAGAACTGCGCCCGGGCTTCAAAAACGTTCTTTTCTACAATGCCACATTTGACGCCATCGAGTTCTTCAAATTCGTGATTTTTATTAATTGCCATAATCAACTGTTCGCGTTTGATAAAAAAAATGTTGACAAGCCCTTCTAAGCAGCGATCGTGATGATGTAATCGTAGATCCAACTCAACAGGCCGATCAAAACGATACCGGTACCGCACAAAAGAAGGCCAAATCTTACCGGGGCTTCCAGGAAAATTTTCGGAATTGGGGTTTCATTTTTGTCCATGAACATTGCTCGGATCACCCGCAAGTAATAGTAAAGGGAGATGACCAGGTTGAGTGCGGCGATGGTGATAAAAATATAGTTACCCTTTGAGGCGCCTGCGGTGATGAGGAACAATTTCCCAAAAAAACCTGCGGTAGGTGGTATTCCTGCAAGGGAAAATAATCCCAGGGCCATGATCCAGGTGAGTAATGGATTTGTTTGATACAGTCCTTTGTAATCATCAATATTTTCTTTCCCTGTTTGCTGCGAGATCGCACCTGCAACGCCAAACGCGGCCAGGTTTGAAAAAACATAGATGAGGATAAAATAGGCGACCGCAGACGTACCGGGGAGCGAGTTACTGCTCATTCCCACTAGAATGAATCCCACCTGGGCAATGGATGAAAATGCGAGAAAGCGTTTGATATTTTGTTGGCGCAACGCAAATAAATTTCCAATGACCATCGTAGCAACCGCGAGGATCATTACCATGTTGTACCAAACTGCCTGCATGGGTTGAAAAACCTGGTACAAAGTGCTGGTAAAAATAAAAGCGATCGCGCCTTTCGAGATCACGGACAAAAAAGAAGTAACAGCCACAGGAGCACCTTCATATACATCGGCCGTCCACAAGTGAAAAGGTACAATAGAAAGTTTGAAAGCGAAAGCGGTGAATAGGAAAACAAATGCGAGAATTTGCAACGGACTTCCGGTTAAGAGCGCGGGCATTTCGCTAAAGCTGGTGGTACCGGTTGCGCCATAGATCAAGGAGATACCAAAAAGTAAAATGCCGGAGGAAAAGGCGGAACTCAGGATCATCTTCATCGCTGCTTCAGAAGAAACCTTCTTGCCAAGATCAAAGTTTGCCATCGCGGCGATAGGGATCGTTGCAAGTTCCAGCGAGAGAAAAAACATTAAAAAGCTGCCGCTGGAAATAAGGAAGAACATGCCCAGCAAGGCCGATAAAAGCAGGATAAAAAATTCCAAAAGGTGTTCGCTCTTTTTAAGCCAGTTTGAGAATAATAAGGAGATGAGATACACGCCAATGCTTAAGATAGATTTTTGCAAACTCATGAAATTGTTTGTTCGATAAAGTCTACCAAACAAGCTGCCCTCCTCGTTAAGGAAAAAACCCGCTATGACGTTTAGCAACAAGACTAATTGAATCAGCAACAGCAATGATTCATTCTTCATACTACTTCCTACTTTGATAAACAACAGCAGGAAGATGATGAAGGTAATCAGCAGTTCAGGTTTCATCAATATCAAAAAATCATTCAGCATAATAATTTTTAAACGTATGCAGGTTCTAACGACCCTGCATTTTTATTTGCCAGAAAGCCTGTCAGTAATAACTTCAGTTGCAGGTCGGATAAGCTCAACCAACCAGCCGGGGGCTAGTCCCACTGCAAATATGCCTGCGAGTAAAATTATAGCCGCTGCTTTCTCATTCCACTTTGCATCGGTTAGGTTTGCGAACGCAGCCGGCAGCGGACCCATCGAGGTTTTACCAACTGCACGCAATATGTACACTGCCGTTACCACAATTGACATACAGGCAGCGATCGTTGCAACGCGGTGATAAGTTCCCGGGTTTTGCCAGGATCCAACAAAAACCGTCATCTCCGCAACGAAGCCGCTCAACCCAGGCAAGCCGAGGGAACAGAGGCCCACGATCATTAACACGGTCGTGATAAACGGCATTACTTTTAGCAACCCGCCCATCTCGTTCACCTGCCTGGTGTGGGTACGCTCGTAGATCATTCCAATCACTGCAAAGAACAAAGCGGTCATTACACCATGACTCACCATTTGCAATACCGCACCAGTAACTGCGGTTTGCGTTAGCATCCCGATGCCGAGGAGAACAAACCCGCAGTGGCTCACAGAGGAATAGGCGTTAATGTATTTAAGGTCCTTCTGCATCATAGTAGCGAAGGCACCGTACAAAATAGCGATGGTGGCCAACAGGATGACGATGGGCGCATATTCTTTGGCCGCATCTGGCATTACATAAGTTGCAACTCTCAGGCACCCATACCCGCCAAGTTTCATAGAGATACCGGCCAGGAACATTGAACCGGCTGTTGGCGCGGCAGAATGGCCATCAGGTACCCAGGTATGAAAAGGAAACAAGGCGGTGAACACTCCAAACCCTATAAACAAAAGCGGGAAACAAATCATCTGCGTTTCCCGCGGAATTGAAATTGATGACAGGTGAAGAAGATCAAAGGTATAACCACTTCCGCCAAAGTATAAACCGAGGATGCCTACTAACACCAACGCAGAGCCGCCCATGAGCATGACCGCGAGTTTGTTAGCGGCATATTCTTTTTTACCACTGCCCCAGATGCCGATAAGGAGGTATTTCGGCAGCACCGCAATTTCCAGGAAGAAAAATAAAATGAACAGATCGAGGGAGATAAAGAAACCATACGCACCAAGACTAAGCAAGATCAACAGGAAATAAAATTCCTTTGTCATCTTTGTGACGTTCCAGGAAACGAGCACACCTGCTACCACAACGAAGGCAGTCAACAGGATCATGGCGATGGAGATACCGTCGACGCCTACATGAAAATTTATGTTCCAACCAGGCACCCATTCATACTCAAGTTCGAACAACATCTGGGCAAGATTGCCCAGGGCACGTTCCTGCCGGTACGCGAATAAGAGCAAGATGGCCAGCAGCAACTGAAGCGCAGCGCCGGTGAGCGCCACAACTTTTACCTGTGCTGGCTTCTGTACCAGGAGAATTCCGGCCGCGGTGAGTATGGGCAACAATATCAGGTAGATCAGGTTCATGCCCGAGAGCCGGTAATTAAGAGGTGAATGGAAATGCGTGAGGGATAGAAGCGAAAAGCCCGCAGCGCAACGTAGTGAAGCGAGGACTTGCAGCGCATAGCCCGGCCCGGTAGGGCAAGCCCTACATCCGTTTGCTCATGCAACATGTAACTAGTTTTTATTTCCATAAATAAATAAATATGACCGCGAGAAAAATTACCGCTACCAAGAAGAACATAGCATACTGCTGAACCTTACCTGATTGCAGGCCTCTTATTTTTTCCGACACCGTTGCTGTTGCTTCCGCTGTGCCGTTGACCATTCCGTCTACAACATTTTTATCGAACCAGGCTGCTGGCTTACCAACCAGGTTGAACAATATTTTTTTTGTAATAAAAACGTAGATCTCATCGATGTAAAATCGCCGGTGAGCCGCCTTATACAAGCCGCCAAGTGAGGCCGAAATTGCTGCCGGGCGTTCGTTCTGTTTTTTGTACAGCCAGGTGGCGAGCAGGATGCCTGCCAACGCGAGTAAAACCGGCGCTACGGAAAAAACCAGGTGCAATTCCGTTTCCAGGGCTTTGCCATTCACACTGACGAACTTACCAAACGGAATAAAACCGGCTGCAACGGAACCGGCAGCGAGAAGCACGAGTGGCAATACGATTGGGAAACCACCCTCACCGTGATGATGGTCAAGAGGTGCATGTGCCGGCACTGCCTTACTCCAGAAAATATTAAAATACAAGCGGAACATGTAGAAAGCGGTAAGCCCGGAAGTAACCAATGCGATGTAATAAACCGCTGGGTTGCTTGTGTAAGCCGCGAGTAAAATTTCTTCCTTGCTAAAGAATCCGGCAAATGGCGGAATACCCGAAATAGCGAGGCAAGCGAGGAGAAAACATATATGCGTTACCGGCAGCAACTTCCTCAGTCCGCCCATATCCTGCATCTCGTTGCTATGAATAAAATGGATGACCGAACCCGCACCCAAAAACAAAAGCGCCTTAAACATGGCATGGGTAAAAAGGTGAAACATGGAGGCGGTAAAACCGAGGCCACTCTCACCGGCATTCCCCGATACACCGAGGGCAAACATCATGAACCCGATCTGCGACATGGTAGAATATGCCAGCACCCGCTTGATGTCGGTTTGCGTACAGGCGATTACGGCCGCGAATAATGCAGAGATGATACCGATATAGGTAACAATCGCTAACGCTGCCGGTGACACGCTAAACACGGGGAACAAACGGGCAACGAGAAACACACCTGCCACCACCATGGTAGCCGCATGTATCAATGCGCTCACAGGCGTAGGACCTTCCATGGCATCGGGCAACCAGATATGTAAAGGGAACATGGCGCTTTTACCGGCTCCGCCGATGAACACGAGGACAAGCCCCCAGGTTAATGCAGAAACACCCATGAAGCTAGCCGCCGTGGCGGATTGAAATGCCGGGTTACTTGCCGTTCCCAGGCGGGCAATGAGTTCATTAAAATCAAAGGTGCCCGCTTGAAAAGAGAGGATCAATATCCCGATCAAAAAGCCGAGGTCGGCAAAGCGGGTAACGATGAATGCTTTTTTCGCCGCTGCCACCGCTGACGGACGATCGAAATAATAACCGATGAGCAAGAACGAGGAAACGCCAACCAGTTCCCAGAAAAAATAAAGCTGAAAAATATTGGACGATATCACCAGCCCCAGCATGGAAAAAGTAAACAGGGAAAGAAATGCGTAGTAGGTTGAAAACCGTTCTTCGCCCTTCATGTACGAGAGGCTGTAAATATGCACCATCAGGGAAACGAAGGTAACCACCACGAGCATCATGACCGAGATAGGATCGAGGAGGATGCCCATATCGATGGAGAAGCCGGGAGAGAATTCCAACCAGGTTATCTGGAGCGCCATTATTTTTTGATACACACCATTCACGCTGCCATACTCGAAAAAATAACCGTTGGCGATGTATAGCGCGGTGAGGGTGGAAATAAACAACGAGAAGGTTCCGATGACACCAGCGTTGTTTCGGAAATGGTGTCTTCCAAATAAACCCAGCAGCACGAAGGTCGCGAGCGGGAGCAACGGAATAAGCGCTACGGCCCAACCAAGACCCAGGTTCATGGGAAGGGATTGTAGCAGTTGCATTTGAAAAAATTCATTCATGTTTATAAAAGTGCGCTTCTCAAAACCAGCCTGGTTTTGAGAACACGTTAGTATTTCAATTCTTCGGCTGTTTCAACATCTATTGACTGGTGACTCCGGTACAGGTTGATGATGATCGCAATGGCAACGGCCGCCTCCGCGGCGGCGATGGCAATCACAAATATGGAAAAGAAAACCCCGTCAAGCTTGTGCGGCCACAGGTATTTATTAAACGCTATAAAGTTCAGGTTTACACTGTTCAGGATCAGCTCGATGCTCATCAACATGGTGATCAGGTTTCGCCGGGTGAAAAATCCGTACATGCCGATGAAGAAAAGGGCAGCGCTTATAAACAGGATATGATATAGGCCTGGCTCCATCATATGGTTACTGGTTTTGATCGTAAAGCAATGACGATACATCCGACCATGGCGGCTAACAATAAAATACTGACGACCTCAAACGGCAACGCATAGCCGCCTGTTTCAACGGAGAGCATGGACATTCCAATATTTTCTACAGATGGTTCCACGCTGGATTCTCGGGTAGCAGTAAAGGAATGTTGAAGCAGTTGCAACATGGTCAAGGCAAACCCGGAAAAAGCAGCCAGTCCGGCGAACAATTGCCGAGCTGGCTTTTGTTTCGGAAGCAATTCACCTGCCTGCTGGGTCAAAAAAATGGAGAAAATAATCAGCACGGTAATGCCGCCAACATAGACGACGACCTGTACCGCCGCAATAAAATCGTAGCGCATCCAGAAGAACAACCCTGCAATTCCAATCAACGAGAACAGCAGGAAGATCGCGGCTCGAAAGATCTGCCGGGTAGTGACCGCCATCACCCCACTCACAAGGGTGAGTAGCGCCAGCATGTAAAAGATTATCGTTGATCCACTCATTTAAACAGTTAAATATACTTTCTTACTTGATCTTAATTTTAGTTAGCTGCTACTCTACACCCTCCCGGATCTTAGAGCCTGGCTTGTTCAGGATCTTGGTAAGTTGGCCACGATCGAAAACACTGTGTTCGAAAGTCTGCGCCATTTTTATCGCATCTGTCGGGCACGCCACCACGCAAAGATTACACATGGTGCACAGTTCGAGGTGGTACACAAATTTGTCGATCGCCTTTTTCTTTTTGCCTTCCGGCGTCAGGTCAAACTTCGTGACAATTTTTATCGTTGCATTAGGGCACGCAAGTTCACAAGCGGTGCAACCCGTACAAGCGT
The DNA here is from genome assembly GCA_030655145.1 of Ferruginibacter sp. Classification (GTDB taxonomy): domain Bacteria; phylum Bacteroidota; class Bacteroidia; order Chitinophagales; family Chitinophagaceae; genus Ferruginibacter. The sequence continues at coordinate 7,712 of JAURWD010000215.1, read as the reverse complement.
GCTCATTGTTTTCGTCATGTGGCATCACCACTTCTCCTTTAAATCTTTCTGGCAGGTTTAGTGTTTCACGATTGTCGGGATACTGTTGGGTGATGATCTCTTTGTGATGCGTAAAATAATAACCGGTTCTTCGTAGCCCGACAAGCAATGACTTCACGGCATAAAACACATCGCGGATATACGTGATGAAGCCACTCGCCTTCCGCGGACCGGGAGCTTTCGAAGCCGATGAAATATCATGTATGTCGTTCATAATTAAAAGCTGCTTTTTAGAGATCCACTTAATCAAACTCCCCGGTTCGGTTCGTTATTCCTCGAATCCAATTTAAAAATGCCATCCCAGTATCGCCATCAATGTTACCAACAGAATATTTACCATGCTAATGGGCAGTAAATATTTCCATTCGAGATTTAAAAGTTGATCAATACGGAGACGCGGAAATGTCCAGCGGAACCACATGATCAAAAATATCAGGAAAAATGTTTTACCAAAGAACCAAAGGCTGGAAGGAACATAATCCATCACGTGATTAAAATCTGTCCAGTTACCGATATGAAAAGGCATCCATCCCCCCAGGAACAAGGTTGCCCCAATTGCACAAACAATAAACACGTTTACATATTCTGCTAAAAAGAAGAGAGCGAATTTCATCCCGGAATATTCAGTATGAAAACCCGCTGTTAATTCTGATTCGGCTTCCGCGAGATCAAACGGTGCCCGGTTTGTTTCGGCGGTAACCGCGATGATGAAAATGACGAACGAAATTAAAACGGGCAAATGGCCTTTGAAGATCCACCAACCATCTACCTGCGATTGAATGATGTCGTTGAGGTTAAGACTACCACATAACACGACGATGGTGAGGATGGAAAGCCCGGCGGACAACTCATAGCTCACGATCTGGGCCCCGCTGCGCATGGCCCCCATCAAAGAATATTTATTGTTGGATGCCCAGCCTGCCATCAAAATACTGATGACTGAAATGGAAGAAACCGCTGAAACATAGAGGACGCCAATATTGAGATCCCACATGTGAAAATCTTTCGCGAAGGCGATCGGCGCCATGAGTAACATCGCGACGATGATTGCAAGGAGCGGGGCGAAATTGAAGAGAAATTTATCGGATCCGTCTGGCGTCATTCCTTCTTTGACCAATAGCTTCAGCGTATCTGCAAATGACTGCAATATCCCTTTCGGCCCTACGCGATTTGGCCCGAGGCGTATTTGAATCCAGGCAGAAACTTTTCGTTCCATCAGCACCAACACCAACCCCAACACCGCAAACAGGCTGATCACACAAATTCCAACAATCACCATTTCGGCAACCATTGTCCAGGTTGGATTAAGAAAGCTCCTTAACCACTCGTCGATATTTGTTGATATGTTAGAAAAGCTCCACACCGATTATTATTGACTACCTGATTATTTATAAATTGATTTAGAATTCTCTTTTACTTGCTGACTGATTAAGTATCGCGAAAAGATATCCATACTCTGTTTTAAAAATTCTATTCAGTTGTATTTCTGCTTTCCTTCTATCGGTCAATGTCCGGAATTACCAGGTCTAAAGTGCCCATCATCGCTACGAGATCCCCGAGCTTGCTTCCTCTTGCCATATGATCAAGGGCAGACAAGTTTGAAAAACCCGGTGATCGAAATTTTATACGGTAAGGAGTGGTGCCACCTTCACTGACAATGTAAACACCAAATTCACCGCGGGCGGTTTCAACGCGTTGGTAAAATTCACCCTTGGGTAATTTCAACACCGCCTTGGTTTTTGCCTGGAAATCGCCTTCTGGAATGTTGTCGATCAACTGTTCGATGATGCGGATGGATTGATGCAGTTCGCGGATGCGAACCATGTAGCGTGCAAAAGAGTCGCCGGCTGTTTCCAGCACCTCATCGAAAGCCAATTGCTCATAACCATCGTAAGGATAATATTTACGAACATCACAACTAACGCCACTACCGCGTGCAGTAGGCCCGGTACATCCAAAAGAGATCGCATCTTCCGCACTAAGTAGCCCAACGCCCTTCATCCTGTTTTGAAAAATAATATTACCCGTCACCATCTCCTCATACTCATGCACCTTAGATTTAAAGAGGCGGATGAAATCGTGTACACGTTGCCGGAAGTTGGGATGAATGTCCAGCATCACTCCACCAGGAACCATATAGTTCATGGTGAGCCGGGCACCGCAGGTTTCTTCCATGATATCATTGATAGTTTCGCGTTCGCGGAAAGCGTGGAAGAAAGGAGTGAAAGCACCGAGATCCATCGCCATCGCTCCCCACCACAATTCATGAGAGGCGATCCGCGTCAACTCATCCATCAAGATCCGGATCACTTTTGCGCGGGCGGGCACCTCGATCTGTAAACCTTTTTCAACGCAGAGTGCACAACCATGATTGTTAATATGCGAGGAGAGGTAATCCATGCGGCTCGTGACATAGATAAATTGGCGGTAGCTCAAGCTCTCACACATTTTTTCGATGGAGCGATGGATATACCCGAGGTGGGGTTCTACCTTCTTGATCGTTTCGCCATTCAAGGTAATTACGAGGTGTAACACGCCATGCGTGGCGGGATGTTGAGGTCCTACGTTGATGATGAGATCGCCGTCTGTCGTTGTGCCTATTTCTTCAACCATCCTTACAAAATCCTGATTAAAATTTTCTTAGTAATATTTCTTTTCTCGCCAGGCTGAAAGCGTTTACTCCTTTTTGTTACTATTACAAAATCTTTTCCTTGCCGGACCCATTTTGTTTCATCGATTCCATTACCGTCGGCCGGCTATAACCGGATCATATTGATGGGATCCTCAAAACTTTTCAGCATCGGGTTCTTCCCTTCCCAGCCATCTGGTAAAATCAACAACCGGAGGTCGGGGTGATTGATGAAGTTTACGCCAAACATTTCATACACTTCACGTTCATGAAAATTGGCTGTTTGCCAAATGTCAGACAGGGTTGCCACTTCAGGACTGGTAAAATTAAGTTTGACCCTTACCACAAGGTTATGACGATAACGTGTAGACGTAAAATGATACACCATGGTAAGATGCGTTTTCCAATCAATGCAGGTCATACAAAACAGAAAGTCGAAGTTCAGGGCTTGTTCCTGCCGCAACCGCAACGCAATGTCATGCAGCTCGTCGGGAGCCACATTTATTGCCAGCCACTCACCACCTTCTTCGGGGATCGCAGCGGGAAATAGTTCCAATAGGGTTGACTTCAATTCTTCAGTTGTCATTTATTTTTTTAGCTTGATTTGCGCTTGTACAGGCTTTGGCACCTGGATCTGTTCGCGGGTTTTCCCGCTCTTTATTTTTTCCTGCAAACTGATCAGTGCGTGAAGTAAGGCCTCAGGACGCGGCGGGCAACCTGCCACATACACATCTACGGGGATGACATGGTCTGCGCCTTTTACGACTGAATAAGTATTGTAAAAAAAAGGTCCTCCACTGATGGCGCAGGCACCCATCGCGATCACATATTTTGGGTCGGCCATCTGGTCATACAATCTTTTTAAAACCGGTGCCATCTTGTTCACGATTGTTCCGGCAATGATGATGACATCAGCCTGGCGCGGAGAGGCTCGCGCCACCTCGAAACCAAAACGTGAGAAATCATATTTGGCGGAAGCTACGGCCATCATTTCAATACCGCAGCAACTCGTAGCAAACGTTAGTGGCCAGAGTGAATTGGAGCGTGCCCAATTGATGATGTCATCTAATTTACTGAGCACAATACCTCCACCCGGCGTTTCATGAACCTGGCCGGGAAAATTTGATCGTTCCGCCGTTGGCGCAGCATCCCGACCTTCTAAAGGAAGTGCGGTTTTTAATCCATTGCTATGTTGAGAATTTTCCACCAGGATGTTTAGTTTAAATCTGTTACCAGTAACGAATCAAATTTGCGTTGTCAAAATCAGGAACGCAGCGGTCGTTTTTTTAGAGCCACTTCAAAGCGCCCTTTTTATGCGCATAAAGGAATCCCATAAATAAAATGAAAAAGAAGATCACAATTTCTACCAGGGCGGGCCAGCCGATCTTTTTAGCAACCACGGCCCAGGGATAAAGAAAAACCAACTCTACATCGAAGATCAAAAAAATCAATGCAAACAAATAATAGCCAACGTTTAATTGAATCCAGGTTTTACCAAGCGTTGGAACACCACATTCATACGCCTGTCCTTTTTGAGGATTGGTGGTTGCCTTGGTTACGAGCTTTGCAACTAAAATAGCAATGGAAGAAAAGGCCAGCGCAGCAAGAATTAATACAATCATTGAGGAAGCACCCATATCAAGTATTTTAGAATAATAGCAGCAGCAAAAATTTCTTACGACAAACTCAAGTTAGGAAAAATTGACTAAATCAATTCAAGCTTTGTAAACTGCCAGTTTACTTTCAACGACAGGGGGAAATGTTAAAACAATGAAAGGTGTAACCTAGCCATATATTTCAAAATGAATGGCTTTTTTATCATACCCCATTGCAGCAATCCGTGCCCTCGCTTCATCAATCATTCCCTTCCACCCGCAGAGAAAAAAGTTTACTGCCGGACGATCTGCGCAAAGTTCTTCGTAGATCGGATGTACATACCCTGATCTTCCCTCCCACTGTTCTCTTGATAAGGTTGGTGTATAGCTAAACCCTGCAACTTCTTTCTGCAGCTCCACCATTTCATTATAATACAAGAGAGTTTCTTTTGATCGGCATCCAAATACGAGATGAATTTTTTGATGAGGAATTTGCTTGTTGTGGATATGATGGATCATGCTCCTGAAAGGTGCAATGCCGGTGCCTGTGCAAATAAGCACCAGGTCATGTTCGATAGGTTCTTTAAATGTAAAAACGCCCTGGGCTCCGCGGAACAACAACTCCGAACCTACTACCACTTCATTAAAAAGGTATGTGGTGCCTGCACCCATTTTATCTAAAACAATGATGAGTTCAAACACGTTGGTTCCACCTGGCCAGGAAGCAATGGAATAACTTCTCCACCGCTTGTTGGGCTTTTCGTGAATGGGCAGGTCAAGTGTAACAAACTGACCGGGAAGAAAATTAAATGTTTCAAGGTCGGGTACTTCGATCCAGAACCGCCGGGTATCACTTGTTTCGTCTTCTATCCTGATCACTTTCCCAGTTCGCCAGGGTTGTAAAGCCATCGTTCATTTTTTTGAACGTTCAATTTACAAATAAAGAGGTAAGCCGGAGAAATATTATTTAGGCCCTGGTTTTGTTTTTAACCTGCGTACCAGAAGCGTATACTGGTAACCGTAACCAGGCATTTTATAATAATATTGATGAGAAGTGCGATCAAATTACCTGCCCCGAATATCAAGGTGCGCACCGGTAGCTAACCTGCCCGAAGCGCCCGGGTAAACCCGCAAGGATTTAATGGTCGTATCTGCACTTACAACCGGATAGTTGGTCAAACCTCCAGGAATCACTACTTCCGTATATTGATCTGGAACAAAACCACAACTCCAGTTGGATGCCAGTGCCCAGTCGGTATTATCTGCGCCGGTCCAAACATTTACAAACCTTGGTGTATTAATTGCTCCCGCAATACCATTCACAATACAACGATAGCGTTTGGAGGAGATTGATGAAGTATAATTAGATACAAAGAGCTGCGCCATAGTGACACCAGAGTAAATGGGACTGTTAGCTATATTGACAAAGCCACTACCATCATCTTCCTGCCATTGATAACTGGAACCTGTAGACGCTGCGACAAACACGATGTCTTCGCCGCGGCAAACTCCCGCAACTGATGGCCTGATGTTTTCTGAACTTAACCAAAATTCACTAAAGCTGTTGACGGAAAATTCGGCGTAATAACCATTATCATAAGGAATGATGATGGTACTATCCGGATGGATGAAATCAAAAAATCCGGTGGTATCGTCACTAAGCATTCCATTCTCATTTGGCTGGCCACTGCTGTATTTCGTGATGCCCAACTCATACGCATCAAGTGGCTTGGCGCAGAAAGTGCATCCATTTGCAGCCAGCAAAGCCTGTACTTCTGCATCGGTGAAATAGAACCGCACGTTCACTTTTTGCGATGGGGGGGTTGCCGGCTTTATAACGATGTTGCGATCAGCGTAATATGCGTTGTTACTATTACGAACAGGCCCAGCATTTTTGTGCACCTGGACGGTTGTGGCTCCCAGGTCAGCTCCACCAGGATTAACCGCTGCAATCAATTTACCCCCGGAAGAAAAGTTGACCCAGGCCGGACCATTTACTGCCTGTAAAACATTGGTAAGAACCGGCCCTTCATACACAGCAGCTTTGTCGTACAAATGAAAGTCGTCTATACCGACCCCTTCTTCTCTCAATCCTCCGTCAGTATTCAATACGAACCGGATTTTAAGGTTGGTTACGCCGGTTGGTAAAGCAACCGTTGCGACATGCCATCTCGCCTTTGATAGCGTCCACATCCCGGTTGTTACAGAATCGTACCAATTCGTACCACTACCATTTGTTCCTAATTTTTGCCATTCAACACCATCAGTTGAATATTCAACCCAGGTGAAATCGTATCCGGTTTCAATGTGAAAAATATGACTGAAGGATAACATCGGTTGCGTTAAAGCCGCTGTATTGAAGCAAGGTGAATAGAGGTAAGAAGTTTCGTTGTCTTTGTAATTGCCGGTTAAATTGGTAACCCAGGCTTTAGCACCATTGGCCGCTTTGTTAATGATCAATTTAGTGGGCGAACCCCAGGCCCAGGTATTATTCACACCTCTTGAGTAAAAGAACCCGTCCCCCGACTCAAAACTTTCCAGGTAGGGAAAGCTGCTTACGACCGGGCTATTGTGCAATGAATATGAGAGGATGCTGTCATTATTGGCGTAACTATCTGCAGCATATTTCGCCCAGACATCAATGCTGTAATCACTGTAAGCTGACATGTTTGCCTGCGTGCTAAAAACATAATCAAGCGTCTGGTTCGGGGCAACTGCTGCAACATTCTCGGTCACGATCGCGCCTCCATTTACCCGGTAGCTGACTGCAATATTGTTGAGCGTGGCATTGTTATAATTTTTGATCTTAATGCTTACAGATGTGGCATTACTCAAGGCGCAATCACCCGCGGAAGGTGAGTTGATCTTTATTACCGCAACATCATTTAATACTTCATTTAGCACCAGGTCATCAAAAGTATACCCGTCCTCGAAACCATTTACGGGCCGGGCTGAATTAGCTGAATTGATTCCTTCCTGTCCAATTTTAATTTGAAAAGTTGGTGTAATCGTTTGTGCAGGCACCGCATTCTCCAGCAGCTCGTTGAGGTTGAGATTCGCATGTCTCCAATCACCGGTGGCCGCCTGGTTGGTGTACAGGTCATATGCCTGGATCCAATTATTGCTTTCGCTACCACGTACCCAGACTTTATTAGCACCTGAAGTATCCTGGCCATGATTCCGGTAATGGAAGTCCCAGCGAAGTTGCTTTCCAATATAATTTACCAGGTTGTAGCTGAAGGTCACGCTGTCTTTGGTCGATTTAGTATTGAAGGGTGCCTGGTCCAGCGTAAGCGCCTTCGTACCGCTGTATGAAAACCCGGTATTCACAAAAGAGCGAACCCTGCCTCGCGTGGTACTGGAAGTAAAATCAATGTGCTGGTTTTCCCCAATGGCCATTTCTGGTTTCGTAAAAATTTCTGACGTAAAAGATTCAAACCCTTCACTAA
>JAURWD010000208.1 GCA_030655145.1 Ferruginibacter sp. | reverse complement strand
GCAGTGAGCAGTAAAGAGAGGGAGAAGGATCGTTAATTGAAAGGAAAGATAATTTCCTGGCAGGCAAATTACAAGTCCCGGCATAAATATTTGTAAATAAATTATTTACACGCAACGATGTGCAAGGCACCCGTCACGATTATTTCAGCAGAAAAGATGCTGTTATTTACGGGTGGCTCGCAAAAAATGAAAACTTCCTGGTACAATTCCGACTTTGTCGATGTCAGTCGGCTGACCCGGCACAAACCGAACATCCACGAGCGCTGTCCTCCTGGGCCCGACAGTAGAATCAGACTGGTGCGTATGCAGCACATATTTTAGCTGGTTGTTTTTATCGCGGAAAAAATCGCCGTGACCAGGGCCATTAACGCCGATGTGTTGCTTACTGATGATTGGATTACCAGCGAATTTTTGCCAGGGACCAAGCGGAGATTTACTTACCGCATAACCTACCGCGTAGTCTGGATTGCGAAAATCATTGGCCGTATAAAACAAGTAATAATATTTTTTATGCTTTATGATCGAAGGGCCCTCTGTTACCGGCCAGTTGCTGTTAGCGGTGTTTTCCCAGGGCTGGGTTGCCGTGATGCATTCTTGCAAAGTCCCTGGTTTGATAGCGCTCAGGTCAGATTTAAGTTCGGCAACAAATATCTTGTTGCCCTTGGTCAACCGAACGTGATACAAATATTTTTTCCCATCCTCATCAATGAAAACAAACGGGTCAATTTGTTTTACCGGCGCTTCCAGGGACAATAGTTTTTCTTGTTTAAACGGACCACTCGGTGAAGTACTTGTCGCGATCGCTATTTGTTCGTTTGCCACGTAGGCCATATAGAATTGTTGGTTTAATTTAAAAACCTGTGGTGCCCAAAAATTCGCGGTACCAAAGGCTTCTCCTTTCTTCAAGGCCATCCCCGTATCCTTTGTCCAATATTCCAGGTCATTGGAATGATAGCTAACAAAACCCTCGCCCGTTTTACCTTCCACCGTTCCATAAAGATGATATTGTTGCTGTCCAAAGATAATCGCCGGATCGGCAAGGCGCAGAATTGCTGAATCGGCAATTTGCGCAACAGACTGCTCTGTTGGATAAACAACTACGATCAACAAAAAAAGGAGGAACCGACGAACCTGTTGTTGCATTTTAAAGCTCCAAACAATTACACTTTGAGAAACCATCATGATATATGCTGAATGAATAATGGATAAGAGATTTTGTTATTGAACGATGATGATTACCGCAGATACCCTGTCAATTTTTTTCTAAGTATGGTCCTTTGTGAATCAACCTATCGGCAACGTATACCCCAAGTTTCTCACCTTCGCCCAACCCATTCACGATCGACGGCATGTAATGAATACCACCGTAAAAGCGACTGATGGCAGCCTCTTCCGCCGCCTGTTTAAATGAAGTGAAATGCCGCACCGGGATCTTAAATTCCAGTTCTGTGGAATCATCAAATGCAAAATCATCACCAAAGAAACTGCCCAGTATTACGGCGGCAGCAGCAGACACTACGCTATGGCCACTTGTATATTCCGGGAACGGCGGCGTTTGCAACAAGGGCATCCAACCCTGGCTGATGTGTTGGTTGATGTATGTTTCCGGGCGAATCAGCTTGCTGCGGAATTTCTCTTCCCAACAACTGATGAAGGCATCGGCCAATGCAATGGATAGCACCGCATAAGCCGCGGCTGATTTTGTAAAGCCGCTGTTCGACTGTTTGCAGGCGAGGGCAGTGATGTTGATCCAGTGTCCGCCCGGCGATATTTTTTTTGTGGCGTACATCACGTGCCCGTTGACGTTCAACTTGAAGGGGTTGCAATCCCAAAAATTTGCAATCTCGATTTGTTGCGTTGTAAGTTTCATCCCGGCTTCTTGCACCGCCCTGGCTTCGCGATAAAACTGGCTGGCAGTGTCGGTGGAAAACGGTGTTGGTAATGGCGGCCGAAAAAGTTGAGCTGAATCGATCAAAAAAGTTCGGAGCTTACCCCAATTGGGTTCTACTGCCTTCATGTAGGCGGGCGGTGTAGGCCGCCAGGAAGCTGCATCATTTCTAACGGCGTACTTAGCCAACGACCTGGTTTGCTTATATCGATCCTGTGCAGCCCATTGAAGGATCCAATCTGCAACCTGTCTCCCATAAACAAGGGAGTTTTTAAAGACGGTATCTGGCATCCCGGAAGTGGAAAATTCTTTTAAGATCATCGCGTGTACAGCGTCCAGTTGTTGTTCGGAGATGATCAGGCTTCTTGCAACGAGCAAGGTCGCGTGAACCGAGGCCAAGGGATGGTTCAGTCCAACCTGCAATGACGGACGCTGGCTGTCGGCCAGGTCATTTAACCTACCAGAGAAAGATTGTTGAATTTCCAACGGTGTTAATGCAGCTTCATATGCGGCAACAGTCGTGTAAGCATAGATCCGACTCGCAACAGGTGGGGAATAAATATCATGCACCATGATGTCGGTGATCGCCTTGATGGTTCGGTGTAGTCTTTCGGGGGAGTTGGCAATATTTTCCCATGGCTCACCAGCCATTACCAATTGGGGCTCTGTGCAAACAAGCAAGAAGAATAAAGCAACACGCAATCTTTTCATGATCTGATACATTACAACGCGGCGAAGTCCAAAATAAAAATTAAAGAAGGAAATCTCACCAGCAGCATTGTTGCACAAGCGCAAACTAACAAAATCTTTCGCCTGCGCTTTATTCAAACTGTATCATTTCTTATGCGCACTGTTTCACGAGCAGCTGATCCCTGGCAGTTTTTTGCTGTAACAAATTGAATAACTAATGCAACAGGCAAACCTTCACTGCCCGCATTTGAGATGGATAAAAATATTACTTTGCCTGCCAAACGATGCTTCCATGTATTTGAAATGTTGGAAAGAATATTTAGTGGTCCCATTCTTACTGCTTCAAACAATTTTTCCCGCCCCTGCGCAAACTAAAGACTCAGCATTATTTTCTTTAAAGCCCGCCGGGCACACCGGGATCACATTCAACAACCGCATTACGGAAAGCGACAGCCTAAACATTCTAACCCAGGCCAATATTTACTACGGCGGCGGAGTCGCAATGGCCGACTTTAATAAAGATGGGCTCACCGATCTGTATTTCGCTGGCAACATGGTTTCCAATAAACTTTACCTGAATAAGGGGACGTTGAAATTTGATGATATCACCATCGCGGCTGGCGTAGACGGAAATGGGAGGTGGTGTACCGGGGTCTCGGTTGTCGACATCAATGCCGACGGTCTGCCAGACATCTATGCCTGTGCCTCGTTTCGAAAAGATGCGACGCGGCGCACAAATTTATTGTACATCAACCAGGGAAATAATGCGGCAGGAATCCCAATTTTCAAAGAAGAAGCAGCCCGTTACGGCTTAGCTGACTCCGGTTACAGCACGCAGGGATATTTTTTTGATTACGACCATGACAACGACCTCGATCTTTACCTGGTGACGAATGAACTATATGATGCAAAAACACCGATTCGTTTCCGGCCAAAACTTATGGATGGGTCCGCTTCGAACACCGACCGTCTTTATCAAAATAATGGAAACGGCAACTTTTCAAATGTTTCCTCAAAAGCAGGGATCCTGGCGGAGGGCTGGGGCCATGCTGCCTGCATCTCCGATTTTAACCAGGATGGCTGGCCCGACGTTTATGTGGCAAACGATTTCGTGTCGAACGATCTTTTGTACATCAACAATAAAGACGGCACGTTCACCAACAGGCTAAATGAATATTTTAAACATACCGGGTGGAATGCCATGGGCACCGATGCGGTTGATATCAATAATGACGGATTGGTGGATGTTGTATCGTTAGAAATGTTACCCGAAGACAACATGCGCAAAAAGCGAATGCTCGGTGGAAATGAATATTATAATTACACCAATGCCGAACAATTCGGGTACACGCATCAATACGTGCGCAACGTTTTGCAGGTTAGCAACGGAACTACCGGCAACGGGCACCCGATTTTTAGCGAGGTGGGATTTATTTCGGGCCTTTATCAAACTGACTGGAGCTGGTGTCCGCTCGTCGCGGATTTTGACAATGATGGATTTCGCGACCTGGTGATCACCAATGGCCTGCCACGAGATGTTACCGATCTTGACTATATCTCTTATAACAGCGGGCAAGTGGCAAACACAGCCGACAATTCGCTGCGCATGGCGCAGGAACTACCGGTGGTGAAAATTCAAAACTATGCTTTCAAAAACAACGGCCGATTGCAGTTCGCAGATCGATCCAATGCATGGGGATTCACGGCGAGTTCCTTTTCTACCGGCGCTGCCTATGGCGATCTTGATAATGATGGTGACCTCGATATTGTGATGAGTAATATCAATGAAGACGCCTTCATCTATGAAAACACGAGTTCAACCGAAACCAGCAAACAATTAACGATCTCATTAAAAGGAAAGGGTGCGAACCTGCAGGCCATCGGTACCACCATCCATATTTTTTATGGCGGCAACCAGCGGCAATTTTATGAGCACCAGCCAACTCGTGGGTATCTATCCAGTCATGATCCAAGGGTACATTTTGGTCTGGGTGCTATAGATCGGCTGGATTCCCTCGAGGTGCGCTGGCCCGACAACACGGTGCAACGGCTGGGCAGCGTAAACACAAACGAGGTGCTTAACCTGACCTGGGGAAACACTGAGAAAACAAAAGATAGCCGGGTGAAAAATGCTCCTTTATTTACCGAAAGCTCCAAACGTTACGGCATCATATACAAACCTGTTGAAGACGATTTTGTCGACTACAATATCCAGGTAACGCTTCCACACAAGCTAAGTCAATATGGCCCCGGCATTGCGGTTGGCGATATAGACAACAACGGCTGGGACGATTTTTATGTTGGCGGCTCCAGCAGCCACCCGGGAAGTTTTTACATGCAATACACAGCAGGAAAGTTTACGAAAGACAGCAACCGGTTTCTGCAAAAAGAAGATGAGCTGGTTGAGGATATGGGCATGTTATTTTTTGATGTGGATAACGACAATGACCTGGATCTGTATATCGTGAGCGGTAGCTACGAATTGCCGCCAGATCACCCGATATGCCAGGACAGGCTTTACTTGAATAACGGTAAAGGAAAATTTTTACGGGCTGACAGTGCGCTACCGCAGGAAGTAACCAACGGATCCTGCGTAAGAGCTGCTGACTTCGACCAGGATGGAGACCTCGACCTCTTCGTTGGGGGGCGTGTTGTCTCTGGCGGCTACCCGGCCGCACCGAAGAGTTTCCTGCTACAAAATGATGGCGGCAAATTTTCTGATGTTACAGAAAAATACTGTGCGGGTCTTAAAACGATGGGCATGATCACGGATGCTTTGTGGTCTGATTTTAATAATGACGGCCTGGTAGACCTCGTGCTTACCGGCGAATGGATGCCCGTGACTTTTCTTAAAAACACCGGGAAAAGTTTTGTTGATCCCGGCCTGCCGGGAAATATTGAAACGCATGTCGGCTGGTGGAATTCTTTGACCGCTGGCGATTTTGATAACGATGGAGACATCGATTATGTGGCCGGCAATCTTGGTTTAAACTCGAACTACCATGCTACGCCGCAGCAGCCGATGACGATCCTTGCGAAGGATCTCGATGAAAACGGTTCGCTCGATGCCATGGTGTTTTGTGCAATGAAAGCGGAGGACGGCTCGATGCAATCCTTCCCGATGCACACCCGGGATGATCTTGCAGCGCAGCTCATCTCCATTCGAAAGAAATATCCAACCTACCAGTCATTCGGCAGGGCGACACTTGATTCGCTTTGGAACAAAAAAAACCAGGAGGCTGCCGTGCAATTAAAAGCTACGGACATGCGTAGCAGTTATATTGAAAACCGGGGTGTCGCCGGCTTTATAATGAGCCCTTTACCAATAGAAGCCCAGGTTGCACCTGTTTATGGTATGGTTAGTGAAGATGTCGACGGCGATGGCAAACTTGACATTGTCTTAGCAGGAAATGATTACGGGATGGATCCTTACAGCGGGCGTCACGATGCATTTAACGGGCTCGTGTTGAAAGGAAGCGGTAAAGGAACTTTCACTGCCCTACCCCAATCGAAGGCTGGCTTTTTCGCCAGCGGCGATGCAAAAGGATTGGCTAAAATCGTTACAGGTAAGAACGAAACGGCCTTGCTTGTAACGCAAAACCAGGACAGCCTGCTTGTCTATTCTTTAAAAACTCCTACTGCGGCGCTTCCCAAAATGCATGATTTAAAAGCGGGCGATTGCAGTGCTGACATTACCTTAACAAACGGTGGTATGCAATACCTTGAGTTTTATTACGGATCAACTTTTCTTTCGCAGTCAACCCGGAAGATTGTACTGCCAGCAAATGTCCAAAAACTGGTGATCAAAGATTTCAAAGGCTCAAAACGTACGGTCCTGCTGAAATAAACTGTTTCTCTTAATCTAGCCCTATGTCAATTTGCGTCTATCAATTACCGTTAGCACTATGATTAGGCAGTTATGAACTAGATTTAAGTATAGAAATTATGCGTAGGAATCAATACTTAAAAGCATTACCCACTGCAGTTCTCCTGTTGCTAGTACTGTTTGTTGGAGCAGTAGCGCTGTTTGGCGTTGTTGTTCACGAGGTGATTCTGGAAGAGGAAAACCAGGCAGACAATTATGTATTGCTATTTGTTTCGCAGCATCTTGTTAGCCCGCGGGTAACAGTTTTCATGAAAGGGGTAACGTATTTCGCCTCGGCCAATTTCCTTCAAATAGCCTACGGAATCCTCATCGCCGTTTACCTGGTAAAAAAAGAGTGGAAAAGGTCGGCTGAAATCGCGGCCATTGGCATAGGCGGTTTCATCATCAGTTACTTCATGAAATTATCTTTTGAACGGTTACGACCACCGGATCCACTTATTGAAGGCCTGCGAAATTTTAGCTTTCCCAGTGGGCATGCCACGTCGGGATTTATCTTTTATGGGCTGCTGGCCTACATCGTGTGGAAGTCGGGTATTTTCCGCAGGTACAAGTTCTTTGTCGCAACT
>JAURWD010000194.1 GCA_030655145.1 Ferruginibacter sp. | reverse complement strand
ACTGTGGTCCTCCCATTTCTTCTTCTTTGCAACTCTTTTGAAAGGGAACGCTCAAACTCACAAATTCAAATATCCACTCACTCACATCCAAATGGCTTTCTGTGCGGGAAATGTAATAGACATCGGGATCTTCTTCCTGCTGGTTCATTTCGTCAGGATTGTCAACCATTTTGACAACCATGTTAAATTCATCCCAGAGATCCATCGTCAGGGCATTTCCGCAGCGGTCACAAACGACGTCTGCTTTACCACCGATCTCAAATCTCAGCAGCATAAAACTGCTTTTTTTGTCGAAATGCAGTTTTATCGTCGCCGTGCAATTTGTGAACTCCCTGTTTTCAACCTCCGCAAAGAACTTATCTTCTACCGTGTAACTAAATTCGTGTACACCGGGCTTTAAACCCACGAACGGTATTTCAAATTCCCTTCTTTTTCCCATTACCTCCGGTTTAAAGGACGGCAAAGGTAGTATTTTTGCGTTTAATTTGCAGAATAAATATTGAATATTTCCATTCAATTTAGCTCCGGCCACTTCCCGGGCGCCATTTTATCAGTTATGAAGAAGAGACCCTATTGGATTTTTGTTGGTTTACTAGTATTGGTGGCGCTTCTTATTCATTTGTTTTCGAGGGATGCCGGCAGGGTAGAGCGTTTTTATTCCACTGGTATTTACCCCCAAATTGGTGTTGCACTCCGCTACGCCCTCACCTGGCTGCCTTTTAGCCTGGGCGATTTACTTTATGGGTATGTGTTGGTATGGTTGGTTTGGAAACTGGTTGCGGCCTTACGAAAACTGGCCAAAGGCCAGCTGAACGGCGACCGGGTAAAGTTATTTTTCAAACGAGCCCTGATAAAACTGCTGTTGATCTACATTTTTTTTAATCTTTTATGGGGCATCAATTATAACCGGAAGGGAATTGCGCACCAGATAGGCCTTTCCATGGAAAGCTACACGGTAGAGGATGTAAAGTCACTCAACACGGTTTTGGTGCAGAAAGTTAACGCGAGCAAACTGGCGCTTTTGCACTACCCGCTGAAAGAGATGAAGAACCGCGATATTTTCAACCGGGCGCACTCCGCTTACGCGGAGGTTCAACATCGCTACCAGTTCTTATACTACCAGCCTTCTTCCATAAAAGTTTCGATGTGGGGTTGGTTGGGGAACTACCTCGGGTTTCTCGGGTATTACAATCCATTTAGCGGGGAAGCACAGGTAAATACCTCGGTCCCGAAATTTTCGCAGCCCTACACTACCTGTCACGAAATTGCCCACCAGTTGGGTTACGCCAAAGAGAACGAGGCTAATTTCGTTGGTTATCTCGCAGCGGCGAGCTCTTCCGATACCGCCTTTCATTATTCTGTTTACCTCGACCTGTTCCTATATGCAGAGCGAAATCTTTACAAGGCAGATACAACGGCGGCGAAAGCCTTTTTAAACCAGTTGCGCCCCGAGGTAAAATCAGATATCAAAGAATGGCAGCAATTTCATAACCGTCATAAAAATCCGGCAGAGCCGGTGATCAGGTGGCTCTATGGAAAATATTTGGAAAGTAATCAACAACCCTCGGGTGTTTTGAGTTATGATGAGGTTACGGGGTTTATGATATCGTATTATAAAAAATTCGGTCAGCTTTAAAAAGTCGAAGCCTTATGAAATTTGTTGTTTCCCTATTGATACCCTTGCTTACCGGCGCAGTCGCGGGATTCTTCACCAACTCTGGGGTGGAAAGCTGGTACGCAGTCGCCAAAAAACCATCATTCAATCCACCCAACTGGATCTTTGCCCCGGTTTGGACTTTACTCTACATTTTGATGGGGATCGCGTTATGGCTGGTATGGAAAAAAGAAGAACCGGTTCCGGGCAAAAAGCAAGCCCTGTGGTGGTTCGGAATCCAGATGCTATTGAACTTCTGCTGGTCCTTTATATTCTTTTATGCGCATCAACCCGGATGGGCCCTGGTGGAAATTATCACACTTTGGGTGGCCATTCTCTGCACCATCATCGCATTCAGGAAATTATCGACGGCTGCAGCCTGGTTACTGGTTCCCTACCTGCTTTGGGTAAGTTTTGCAACGGTGCTTAATTATTCGATCTGGAAACTGAACTAAGGTAGGTTGGGGCTTAAAATTTGTTCTTCCACATCATGCTTTCGACCGGGCGATCGGGCTGCCCACTGTATTTAGCGTTTTTCTTCTGGTTGTACTTCACCTCGATATTTCCATCCACCGGAAAATAAATGAGTTGGCCAATGGGCATTCCGGCGTATACGCGTACGGGTTGTTTTACTGAAATTTCCAGGGTCCAGTTTCCGCAGAAGCCAACATCTCCCTTTCCTGCGGTAGCATGAATGTCGATGCCGAGCCGGCCTGTGCTTGATTTTCCTTCGAGGAAAGGAACGTGGGCATGTGTTTCAGTATATTCTTGCGTTACCCCGAGATAAAGCTCATTGGGCTGCAGGATGATTCCTTCTTCCGGAATTTCGAAATGTTCAATGGTATTGTGTTTACGGGCGTCCAATTCTCTCTCCGTATAAGTAGCGAGGTGCTTCCCCAGGTGTACATCATAGCTATTGCTCCCGAGGCATTCCCTGTCATACGGAACGATCTTAATACTTCCTTTTTCAATCTCTTCTAGGATCCTGCTGTCGCTTAAAATCATGGTAATGCTCCTCGTTGATTGCTTATTATTTAAATTGTGCCGTAAACTGTTTATAGCCGGCGGGGACTAAGTTTTGTAAGACTGCAAATATTCAATCAAAATTCTACAATCGAAAATCTCCGCATACAATCATGCCAATCGTTTATCAACAAAATATTAACGCAACCACCTTTCTGGGGGTATGGAACATCCGGGAAACTGAAGCATTTTTCCTGGCCAAGGTTTCTTTGCAGCGGGACATCACCCACATTCATAAACGCCTGCAACACCTGGCAGGCAGGTACCTTTTGAAGGAACTTGTTCCGGCCTTCCCGGCCGAATTGATCCGTATTGCCGACACCCGCAAACCCTTCCTCGAAAATGAAGCCTACCATTTTTCCATCTCGCATTGCGGTGACTTTGCCGCCGTTATCGTCAGCAGCGATCATCGTGTAGGAACCGACATTGAGTTAGCGACCGACAAGGTTGACAAGGTGAAGCACAAATTTTTATCCGCAGACGAATTAAGTATTATCAAACGACTCGCCACCGCTCCTCACGGACCTGGGTTTGAGCTCCTTCTAACTGCGGCCTGGTGTATTAAAGAATCCTTGTTTAAATGGTATGGAAGCGGCGAGGTGAATTTTAAGGATCACCTGCACATCAGTGAACTGACTTTGGAAGTTGGCGGTGGAGTTGCGGAATGCGTTTTTCTCAAAAACGGGATGATCCTTTTACAAGTGCGGTTTATTTTTTTTGAAGGTAACTGCGTGTCCTGGGTCTTAACCTCCGTCAGTTGAAAACGGGTTCGCGGGATTCTGGTTCAACAGGTCGCTCATGGCGAGGTATAAACTGGGATACAACACCTTCATCTGGATCGGCTTTTCAAAAAAGATCTCTACACTCTCCGCCCAAAATTCCTGGAAATCTTTCATGGCATACTCGGAGTACAACCCGGGACCACCTAGCTTTTCAAGGTCATAAACCTTGTTGCCATGACTGTCAAAATCAATGAACGTATCACGGAATTCAACATCCACATGTTTTTCGACAACAAAGGTTTGATAGTACAAGGCATGGGCAATTTCATGCATGCCCACGTTCTGGCCGTCGTCCGGGTATTTCAGTCCTTCCAGGAAATGTTTCCAGGAAAGACTAATGGTGTTACCGGTCACATTACCGATCAGGAAACGCACGAATGGAGCGGTGCGCAAAAATTCCCCAGGATAAATATTAAAGGTGTCAAAGTTGGGCAGGAGGTATTTGTCAAGGCCAAAACTTATCTGGATCGCAGTTGCACTAATAAGAATGGGCATCTCTTTAAACCCGTTGTGATCGTGGATGATAAAACTTTTCAACGCCATAAACTTTTGCAAACGCTGAATGAATTTTTCCTGGTTCGGTGTGGACAAGCCCGAATAATAGGGAAATCTTTTCAAGAGTATTTCAGCGATCACCTTGTCTGAAAAACGCAGTTTATTCCCGGAGTATAAGAGTGCCGGGGTCAATCCCATCCCGCTTGGGTTAGCTTCAGCATCCAATATTGGGGCAGAGTGGACGAGGGTATTTTGTTTGAATTTTTGGTAAATGGCGACAACAACAAAAACCGAAAAGAAAATGGCCCCCATTATTGGCCCGTAAAAGTCGCCCTGGTCAGGACGCTGCTCTGCCCGGATCGCTTCAATCACCTGTTGCCGTTGTTCCGGTGGTAATTGAATGATCTCCGGTGGGAGCTGGCCCGATCCATTCCAATATATACTTGTATCCTGGGGCATGTTTTTTCAGTTACCACTTGAGCGGTCAAACTCCAGTACACGAACGCTTCGGGTACGCATGATGTTGCACATCTGAGGAGAACTTCCAGAGGAAATTGAAATAGGTAAGCCTTTACAGACAAAAGAATTGAGAACTTGACCGCAACTATAAGGTACGCATTTTTATGCAGTATTAAATCTCCACAAGGTCTTCATCACCGCCATCGAGCAAGGGTATATTTCCAACGGAGGCACCGGCGATCCCTTTTACAGAGCCATACATTCCGCTGGTGCTCATCAAAACCTTCTCCAGTTGTTTCTCCCGCTCTTTCCAGATCTTTTCCATCTGCACCCGTTCCCGGGTGATGGCCATTTTCATTGCCATAAAGCCTTCGACGATCGCCTCTACCTGGCCGCGAAATTCGTTGCCGGTGAGGTAGTTGTAAAGCAGTTGCATTTTGTCGCCCTTATTTTCCTCCTTGCACTGGATGTCATAAACCTGGATGATGCTGTTTCGAATGAGGTGGGCAACGCTGTTAAGCTCGGTAAAATTGCAAAGCCAAATGCCGTCACGTTCACCAAAACGTTCCATGTCTTTAGGAAATACCTGTGTAACCAGGATCGCAACGTCGGCACCTTTATTTCGCTTGTCCGCCTTCAGCTTTTCAACCCAGGCGTTATTCCATGTCTTGGTACGCTTACTTTCATAAATGATTTTGCCGCACTCTTTGCCGATATTGTTTCGGACGATCTGCATACAATCGGCCCCTTCGACACCTTTGCCTACTTCTTCAACCAGGTCGAAGGGGAAGGCTTCGCGGAGGATATCCTCTAACAACAGTTCCTGCACCTCGCCTTGCCGCTGCATCGAGCCTTGCTCTGCACGCCGCCGCATTTCTTCCGCCAGTTTCTTCTGTTCATCCAGTTGTAACTGCAACTCTTTCAACCGGAGCTGAAATGCGTTTTCTTTCAAGGCATTTTTTTCGAGTTCCTGGCTGCGTACCTGTTCAGAAATAACGGCACTTTCTTCCTGGAGCTTTTTCTGCAAGGTCAATTCCAGTTCGGCTTCTTTGTTTTGCAATAGCTGCTCTTTCTGCAAAAACTCGAGCTCTTTACGACGTGCTTCCTTTAGTTTTTCTTCCCGGTCACGGTTGCTTTCTTCCAGCAGGCGCAATTTATTTTCATAATCCCCGGATATGCTTTTCCGCAATTGCTCCTGGGTTTCCGCCTCAATTTTTATTCTTTCCTGTTGAAGCTTCTGGGCAAAAATTTCGTTCTCCCGTTTTTTCTTTTCTTCAAACTGTACCTGCTCTTCCAGTAACCTCTTTTTATCAATTTCAATTTTGCCGAGAGACTGTTGCAATTTTTCCTGGTATTGCTGCTGGTATTTTATTTCAATATCCGCGGAAAGCACATTTTCCACATCAAACACATTCCCACAATCGGGGCACTTTATATTATTCGCCATCTGAGATTTTTAAGTCAATTAAATACCGCCGCCAAATTACCGCCATCGCTCCGAAGTTCCTGCAGGCGCAGGCAAAGAAAGTTAAAACCGGCATGGCAATGTTTTCGTAACTGTAACAGGCGGTTAGCCCGCTTGCAATCCACGTTCCTAATAAAACTACTGTATTCCTCCAATTTTGCCAACTTCTACAAGCGCAGCGATTAGCCTATACATCTAAAAGCTAGAAATAGATTTTGAAACAGTTTTTCTGAAGTTATTAACCCGTAAAAGCCATCAATTTCCGTCCACCGGGAATGGAGCCAAATCAAAACAATCAATATGAAAAAGAATTCACTTTATGTTGTTCTGCTGCTCGTTTTTGTCTCCGCTGCAGGGTTTGTAGTCCTGAAATTCAATCGGGATGAGCAAAGAAAGCAATCCACCGAATTTCGCCTTCTTCA
This sequence comes from Ferruginibacter sp., assembly GCA_030655145.1. Classification (GTDB taxonomy): domain Bacteria; phylum Bacteroidota; class Bacteroidia; order Chitinophagales; family Chitinophagaceae; genus Ferruginibacter. The sequence goes on along the minus strand of JAURWD010000194.1, from coordinate 12,460 downwards.
ACGGAAAGGTTTTGCGACCCAGCCCGCCGAATGGGCCGTCTTCAATACTTCCGTGAACAACCACCTGGCGACCATCAAGGCGAAGCCAGAAGATATTAAATCACGCATTGCGCTGGCAAACCTGTTCGTGTTAGAAGGAAGGGCCACGGGGAACCACAATTATTATGATAAAGCTGCCTTGAAGTACGTAGACGAAGTGCTTGTTCTGGACAAAAATAATTATGAAGCCCTGGCAATGCAGGCGCTGGTTTTTTTATCGCAACACCATTTTGCCGAGGGGCTCGCAGTAGCACAAGCTGCAGAAAAAGTGAATCCTTACAATGCTTTTTTGTATGGCGTATTGGTCGATGGCTATGTTGAGATGGGAAAGTATGACTCGGCGGTCATCAGCGCCGAAAAAATGATGTCGATCCGACCGGATCTTCGGTCATACAGCCGTGTTTCTTACCTGCGGGAAATTCATGGCGACCTCGTTGGCGCTGTGCAGGTGATGCAACTGGCGATCGATGCCGGGGTGCCGGGTGATGAAGGAACAGAGTGGGCGAGGTGTCAATTGGGGGGATTGTATGAAAAGCTTGGTGACCGGCAAAAGGCAGCAGATTGTTATGCAGTCAGTCTCGCAAACCGACCGGCTTACGTTCCTGGTCTGGCCGGCGAAGCAAGGCTTGCACTGGCAGCAAATGATGCACCAAAAGCGGTCGCTTTGTACCAGCAGGCGGACTCCCTGGTGAATGATTTTACTTACAAAGAAGAATTGATCGACGTTTACCAGGTGGCCGGTAGAAATGAGGAAGCGGCAAAACTTGCTGCAGCAGTCATTAACGACATGGATAATAATGCGACCGCCGCAAATAACGACGCTTCTGTGGGTCATTACGCCGATAAGGAACTTGCTATGGCCTATCTCAAAACAGGCAATCATGAAAAAGCCCTGGAGCATGCCTTGGCGGAATACAATCGCCGGCCAGAGAACATCGAAGTAAATGAATTACTTGCCTGGGTATACCATGTTAAAGGTGAGAATAATAAAGCCCTGCCGTACCTTGAAAAAGCAATGCGCACCAATAGCAGCAACCCCGTCTTGTTATGCCGCGCCGGCCTGATATATAAAGAGGCTGGAGATATGACGAAAGCAACTGCTAACCTGGAAAGCGCGCTGAAGGATAAACCCGTTTTGCCAAAGCAGTTGGAAACACAGGCACTTGCAGCAATAAAATCAATTAAGCAGGGTTAACAATTGCCATGTCGAGTCCAATCAGTAAAAAAGCCCTTACTACCATCCTTGCGTTAACGGTAATGTTTGGCGCCACGGCGCATACGACCAATTATGCACTGGAGAACGCACCGGTAAATAAGGTCGTTTGGTTTTACACCAAGCTGGGCTTTGAACACATTGTGCCGATGGGGATCGACCATATTTTATTTGTGATCAGTCTTTGCCTGTTGAGCACCAACCTGAAGACTATGTTGTGGCAGGCCACTGCGTTTACAGTGGCGCATTCCATTACACTTGCGTTGAGCATGAAAAATGTGGTGGTGCTTCCTGCCGGGATCGTTGAACCGATCATCGCTTTGTCCATTGCGTTCGTAGCCATCGAAAATATTATCCTGCAAAAATTGATGCCCGCCCGTTTGCTGGTGGTATTCCTGTTTGGATTGATCCATGGTCTTGGATTTGCAACTGCCCTTAACGAGATCGGGTTACCAACCGGGAAGTTTTATACCGCCTTGATCGCATTCAATGTTGGGGTGGAGTTGGGACAAGCAGCGGTAATCGCGGCGATGTTTGGGCTGCTGATATTTCCTTTCCGCAACAGAAGCTGGTTTAGGAAAGGTATTGTTATTCCATTTTCGGTGATCATCGCTTTGATTGCACTTTACTGGACGTTTCAACGTGTTTTTACCGGGATCTAAACCCGCGTTCCATGAATTTTTAATGAGGGGGAAATAAAAAAACCTCCCGGTTAAGGAAGGTTTAGTGCGGCAAAGGAGATTCGAACTCCCACACCCTTTCGGGCGCTACCACCTCAAAGTAGTGCGTCTACCAATTTCGCCATCGCCGCAAATAGATTCCTGTATTGCATGATTTTTACTGAGGAGTGCAAATGTAAAAACTTTAATCGTAAAAAATTCATTTGGAAACAGCGATCGAAGAATTTGTATCAAAAGCTTATTTCTTTAATACGATCCTGAAAGTGGTGCCTTTTCCTGGCTCGGAATTCTTTACAAATAATTCGCCTTTGTGGTATTGTTCAATGATGCGTTTTGACAAACTAAGTCCGAGGCCCCAACCACGTTTTTTTGTAGTGAAGCCTGGTTTAAACACCTGGGATAAATTTTGTTTGGCAATGCCTTTTCCGCTGTCGGTTACGTCGATGATGATGGCCGCAGTTTCGTTCCTGATGGTTACTTTTATCGATCCACTTCCCTCCATGGAATCGAGCGCATTTTTCAACAGGTTTTCGATCACCCAGTCAAACAGGGGACCATTGATCATAGCGGGTATTTCCGTCTCTGTACCGGCGTCGATGGTAAAACTAACATGCTCGGATGCACGCCGTTTGATGTAGGCTACCATTTGCCTTGTTTGATCAAGTATGTTGAACTCTTCGAGTTGCGGCGTACTACCGATTTTTCCAAAGCGGTCGCTGACAAGGCGGAGGCGATCCACATCTTTGCTCATCTCACCGGCTATCTTTTCACTCCCCCTTGTTTCTTTAAGCAGTTCGACCCAGCCTTGCAGGGAGGAGAGGGGCGTACCAAGTTGATGAGCCGTTTCTTTTGCCATGCCAGCCCATACCTGGTTTTGCGTGGACTTGTTCCTGGTGGTGATCGCGATCAATGTAATAATGATAAATAGCGCCACGATCAACAACTGCACCAGCGGATAATATTGCACTTCTTTCAACAGTTTAGAATCACCGAAATAATATTTGTTGATGAGCAACGGTTCTTTATTGATCTCGACTGTGATGGCTTCATTAGCGGCTTTAAACTCACGCACTTTGCGCCGGAGATAGCCCGTGTCCTGTTTCATCTCCAGGGTGTCGAGGTTGAGCCATTGGCCGGAGGGCTCATCCTTTTCATCTGTTTCTATGATGGGAATATCGGTGTTGTTCGAGGTGATGGCGCTGGTGAGATCGAGTGCCGCCTGTTCCGTTACTTCGGCGCGGGTCTTTAAAGATTGAACCCATACCGCTACTTTTTCCCGCTCCTGGACCGCAATTTTCTTTGCCAGATAATTGGAGTAAAAGACCGTGCCCATCACGATGGCAATTGCCACAAATGCCAGGCCTGTACGCCAATTAAATAAAAGGGTGAACATTTGCCAAATGTAGCCTATCAAAGAGGAAATGTGAAAAAAGAATGGGTTATGTTTGTGCGGTACTGGAGCGCTTTCCTGGTGCCCATGTGTTAGTGAAAAAGCGGCTAAGCACCAGTACTTAGCGGAGAATTGACACAACCAACTACAAAATCTAAAACTCAATAGTAGCACGAACGATGAACGGATTGCGACGCAACGATGCTGAAGTGCTTGATACCGCTGGTACTTCAAATTCACCCCTTGTTGCCATCGTGATCCTCAATTGGAATGGCAGGGCTTACCTGCAACAATTCTTGCCGTTTGTACTCGCTTCTACCTATGCGAATAAGCGCATAGTCGTTGCCGATAATGCCTCCACCGACGATTCTCTTTCTGTTTTAGCTGCGGAATTTCCTCAAGTAGAAATAATTGTGAATCCTGGCAATGAAGGTTTTGCGAGGGGATACAATCTTGCCCTGCGGCAGGTAACGGCCGACTACTATGTACTTTTAAACAGTGATGTAGAAGTGAGCCCGGGATGGATTGAACCGGTGATCAACATGATGCAGGAAAACATCAACATTGGAGCTTGCCAGCCTAAACTGTTGAGCTATCACAACCGGGAAGAATTTGAATACGCTGGTGCTGCCGGTGGGTGGATAGATAACTTCGGGTACCCGTTCGCGAGAGGAAGAGTTTTTGACAGCATAGAGAAGGATATCGGCCAGTATAATGCGCCGGCACAATGTTTCTGGGCAAGCGGCGCCGCGTTTTTTGTGCGGGCAAATTTGTACCATGAAGTGGGTGGACTGGATGAATACTTTTTTGCGCACCAGGAAGAGATAGATCTTTGTTGGCGCCTGCAACTTGCGGGGCATGCTATTTATGCGGTACCTGCTTCGGTCGTGTATCATGTAGGAGGTGGCACGTTGAATAAAGAAAGCGCTTATAAAAGTTTTTTGAATTTCAGGAACAACCTCGTGATGTGTGCGAAGAACTATCCAAGTAGTACGGCAATCTGGAAGATACCGGTGCGCCTCATGTTAGATGCGGTGGCAGCGTGGAAGGGCCTGGCAGAAGGAAAGCCGGGGTTCTTCGTGGCTGTGTGCAAGGCACATGTTTATTTTGTAAAATGGTTGTTGCTGGAAAAGAACAAGTCTGTTTTTCCCGCTTCACGAAGGGGTGATCTGGGGGGTGTTTATAAGGGGTCGATCGTGTGGCATTATTTCATAAAAAAGCAGAAAGCCTTTTCGGAAATTATTAAGGGCAAATAATTTTTTTTGCACCACTTTACCTATTTTTGCCCGGCAAACAAGTATTATGCAACACGAAGAAATTATAGAAACAAAGCACAAAGATTTTGCACATAACTGGGTATCCTCCTCCCGGTTCCTCTGGTTTTGCCAGATTTTTTTAGTGGTGGCTTTTATCCTTGGCGGTTGCATGGGTATGTACAAACATCGTTATAAAGGAAAGCCTGAAGTGGCCATACCAGAAAATACATTGTACAATCCCCAGTATAAATAAATAAAATTTTGTGGTGTAATTACAAACCTTATTTTTGCACTCCAAAAAATAAACAGTTCTTTTTAATAACGCGGAAGTAGCTCATTTGGTAGAGCACGACCTTGCCAAGGTCGGGGTGGCCGGTTCGAGCCCGGTCTTCCGCTCCAGTTTTAAAGCAGATAGCTTTTTGCTAGCTGCTTTTTTTTTCTGCCAGCGGCTCATTGGGAGCCGGGATTCACTCGGGTGGTGGAACTGGTAGACACGCAGGACTTAAAATCCTGTTCGCCGTAAGGCGAGTGTGGGTTCAACTCCCATCCCGAGTACTTTTTAAAAGCCTGTAACTCAATACTGTATTGTGTTCAGGCTTTTTTATTTGCGTCGAGTTACACTACAGGTTCCACTACCATTCAATTAATGAGTTCAAGTTATCCTTTGAAAATAAACTTTCAGCGTGCAATTGTTGTTAGATCCGGCATCTTCTGTATCGTTTTCCCTTAAAGTATAAGAGTTGAAAGGCCTCTTCCTTCCCCTTGTAATGCAAATTTTATGAATTCAATTACCCGTCGGCAGTAACTCATCAATCAACAAACTCTACCCTTTCTACCTTTTTTGTTTGTGACAGGACAGGGAATTCAATCGTAAACTCTTTTCGCTGCCAGAACCAGTATTTAGGACAATGCGCAACAAGAATTACAATGCATTTTTAATTTGCACTACAAACAATTCAGAAGGTACATCGACAGGCTTTAAAGCCGACAAATCTATAATCGCATCTTGCCCAACCTGTTTTATTTTAAGTAATTTATTGCAGCCTAATATGTTAACAGAAGCGCCTGACACTATCTTAAAATTACGCAGTATAACCTGGGGGCGGTAACTGGGTATAATGCAAAATAAATCCTTGCCTTTGGTTGTAAAAAAAGCTTCCACACTAACGAAGTTTTTTTGCGGTTTTTACCATATCTGCAATGTTGTAACCCGCCATAAAACTCTCGCCTTTCTTTACCTGCATTTTACCATCGCTCCATTCGTACGGTTGCTTGTAAGCTTTGGTGCCGTAGATGGCTTCATCATTTGTCTGCAACCAGTTACCCATATCTGTCAATCGTTGCTGCATAATTACCGGGATACGCCCATCGGCAGTGGGGCCGATATCCAGCAACAAATTACCACCCCTTGACACAATATCGGCAAGCATTAAAAATAAGGTCGTGACTACTTTTATAATCTTCTAATTTTTCGTGGCGGTTATATCCATAAGAATGGGCAATGCCCTGGCTTTCTTCCCAAATAACACTGGCATCCATTCCGCTTCCATACTCTGAAGTAGTGTAAGTAGCACCGGTATTTTTGCCGCGGGTATTGTTGCCCCAGCGGTCGTTTACAACTACTTCTTTTGCAACAAGTGATTCATTTAATAACCAGGCCAGTAATTCCTGGCTCTTCCAGGCAGTGTCCGAAAGTTCCCATTCGCCGTCAGAGAAAATAATGGAAGGCTTATATTTTGTTACAAGGTCTTTAAACTGAGGTATCATGTGTTCTGTCACATATCTTTTTTTATCCGAAAGCCATAGAGGATTAAACCATTCATACAAAGAATAATAATAACCCATTTTTAAGCCCGCTGCTCGTACGGAGGCAGTTAGATCGCCCAGCAAATCTCTTTTAGGCGTACCAGTTACAGCATTCCAGGGACGGTTCCATTCACGGTCAGCTTCGGCACTGTTCCACAAACAATATCCTTCATGGTGTTTCGATGTTGCACTACGTATTTCGCCCCGGATTTTTTGAACACATCCGCCCACTGATCCGGGTTAAACATTTCTGCCTTAAACTGCTGCTCAAACTGTGGATATAAAAAACCGGCACCATAATTTTTATCATGAAAGGGAATAAAGTTTTTATTTTTTTTCCTGCAGGCGATACCAGTACCATTCTGCATAACTATCGCCACTGTTGGGTATAACCGGGGCATAAGCAGGTACCGCATACACACCCCAATGAATAAAAATTCCAAACTTATCCTGTTGAAACCATTCAGGCATTTTGCGGGTATTGAGAGATGCCCAGTTGGGTTGAAAGGTTTGCGCAAACCCTGTGCAAAAAATAAGGAGTAACAGAAATAGTAGTGGTGTTTTTTTCATGATTCTTTTTATTTACTATGTGGTAGATCGTTAGTAGTGTGTACTATTTTTTCACTGTTAAGACACGCACTATTCTTATTCAGTAAAACAAGTAAGTAGAACCTGGGAAACTTTCCGATCAATTATGACGGGAATTTTTTATTCAACATTAATCAAAAGACTGACGAGTTTATGCCTGGGACGTTTAGCGGCATTTTAAGAAGTGCCACTGCGAAAGCAATTGAACTATTTAAATGGAAATTCAAACTATCCTATTGAAAATCTGGCAACAAGATGTAAAATACACTAGTATGCCTGGAGTATGATTTTTTTCGCATGAGAAGAAAGCGATTTATAGCAGGGCTCGGTTTCGGAGTGGCCATGTTCATATTTACGCTTATTCTTCGGTATGCCTCTGTTGATGAGCCCAAGGATGTTTTTATCAAGCTATATCTACCGAGAGCAATGATTGCGGGAGTTGTCTCCGGGGCGATATACGGTACTTTCTTTGGTCAATCCACGAAACAAAAAATTGAGTAGCGGAACAATTAAGATGTCAAGTGATAAGTTCACATCTGGTGTTATTATGTGTTCTTATGAAATATTGCCTCAACTGCACAAGTTAAAATAGTAGTTTTATTAAAGTTTCAAACCACAGATACTGAAGGAGTGCTAATACCACTACTTCATGAAAATGAGCCCAAGCCATCAATTTAAACTAACGCTATATGAAATTGTTGTTTTTAACTTTTTTCGCCCTGTTTTCAGCAAGTATCCCAATTGGCAAAACCATCACCGTAGACAAAGAATCCGCCCAAAGTGCATTGGAAACACTCCGGGACATACGGCATAACCCTGGGAGCTATGTTAAAGAACTGAACTTTGAGGAAGATATAAACAACGTTTCTTCCGTTGAATTAATTTGGAACGATACGTTGGCGAAGGTTGCCGAGGCCAAGGCCTTCGACCTGGCGAACCGAAATTATTTCGACCATGTAGACCCTGATGGCTACGGAATCAATTACTTTATCGCGGAAAGCGGGTATTCTTTGAACCCGGAATGGACAGTAAACAAAGGCGACGTCAACTTTGAATCGCTGGCTGCCGGTCCACCGACCGGGAGGGACGCTATCAAACAATTGGTGAAAGATAGCCGCGACCCAAATCGTGGCCATAGGAAGCATTTGCTGGGGCTCGATGAATGGAACGCGAACACAACCGATGTGGGCATTGGTTACGTTCGCTGCTCGTCCGGATGTAAATATAAAACCTATGTGTGCGTCATCATCGCCAAACACGATTGGTAAAACAGCAGGCCACAATGCATTCTACAGGAAAGAATGCAATTGGTAAACCAGGATCGAATTATGCTAACCCATTGACCTTATCGAAGAGAGGTATTTATCATTAGTGGCATATCTTTGTTTGCGCAGGCTGGCAATTCGCGGTTGCCGAAAGAACAACATAACGCGAAGAATATCCTGCAGCCATCATTAATAATTCACTAATCTTAAATTTAATTTTATGCCGAAAAAGAACGCAGAACCAAAGAAGAATAAACCTACAAAAAAGAAAAGCTCCGCACAGAAGAAAGCTGATCCAAAGAAAAAAGCACGATAAGATCATAACGCTGAGAGCCCGGTTAATAGCCGGGCTTCTTTTATAAAAGAAAGGTTTCCATAGCGGTGAGCATTGCAAATGCTGAACTTTACCTGCTCTGAATTTTGAGGTTGCCTCGCCCTCAAATAGGGTGACAATCTTTACGATGAATAAATATTGATGTCAGTTTAATTTCTTCGCCCGGAACATTGATAAATTTCAAAAGATCTGTTCCCAACAAAGTCTCCTCCCACAATCTTTTGTGCTCGCCGGGGACGTTGCTTACCACAGGGAACCGTTCTAAAGTAAGAGCAATATCTGCTTTGTTTCCTTCCTACCTTTTTCCCGGGGCTTGCTGTATCGCCGAGGCAGTTGCGTTTATATCGATCGCAGAATAATTATATTTTGCAATGAGTGTCAAAAGAAACATGTCCTTTATGAGCGGATGGATTTGGTACTTTTACTTGTTATCAATGGCTCGCGCCATTCGAAAAAATTAGTGGCTATGATATCATTTAGAATTGGTTCGGTCTCCCTCAAAATGAAATCGCAATTTTTGCCACACTTCAGAGCACTGTGAAGACAACGAGATATAGTAATAAGGAGCATAAAGGTTGAAAATTATCTTTTGATTAGAAAGAGCGCAGAAGTAATGATGCTGCCTGGTGAGAGTGGGATGATGTTCACGATGATCCCTGTGCTGGAAAATGGCAACTTACAGAGAAGGCATTAGGGTATCCTTACAGCTCTGCTCAACTTTAGCTTACGGCGAGCGAGAGATATACAACATCAGAAATTTAACCGAGGTGGAATACGTGGTAATTAACAACCGCGTAAATAATTGTTACAAACGCAAGGTCCTTGCCATCGTACAAAAAACCAGCGAAGAGCGGTTGCTGGAAATCAGTACTCCTGGATGGAAGCTCGGTTATTTTTATATAACAGAGCGTATACTTTCCAGAAACTTTCTCCCCGGAACTCGGGCTTAGCCGAGCACTTTGCGTGCATGCAATTCCGCTAGAAAATTCTAACGGTAGGGAAGCTGTGTTATTCAAAACAAACAACAGTGCTTAGACATTTTAAACCCAACTTCCGCCTTCGCAGTACCATTGCTTGACCCATCCATAGCTGCGAGGCAACACAAACCATTTCACTTAGCTAAACATCGTTGTCCAGTTGGTAAGCATATTGTCAATCTCGTCGCATACGTGGTCGACGGTTTTGCATCCAATATTGGCCCCGATTGTGTTTCCATTACTATTCCTGTTTACACAATTGGTCAAGTCACCCGCAGCATCGTTGCCATTGCAGTTGGTGCAAACAATGTAACCCTCGCCCCTGTTGGGCCATACCGTTAACTGGCACCTGCATGTACCATTATCACCGTTGTGGCTTACCCGCAAATCATTTCCGGTACCTGTGCTGATCCACCCGTATCTCGAGAAGTCGTACATGTACGTGAGGTACATCTCCTCGAGTTTTGCATTTTGAACCAACTTTTTGGTTTTGTTGTTTATAAATAATGCTTTGATAAACTTAATGGCGTCATCGGCTGAAAAGTGGATGCCTCCCGCAGGACCATGTGAGTGAAAGCTGGCTGTCTTATGCATTCTCTTTTCGGAGGGTAAAAACTTTTTAGAAGTGGCATCCCAACTATGCTCCCATATACCGTCTGGAGTACCCGAAGTAGCTGTGCGTCCGGTGCCGGCGGTGGTCATTTCCAATGGTTGAAACAAGTATTGTTCTAACAACTGTTCGAAGCTTTTGCCCATAACCCTTTCTGCCATGGCTGCCGGCAAAATAGGTCCGCCATTATAGACGTATCCTGTTACAGGGGCATCCTGCTGCGAGCTTATCATGTAATTATACCGTCGTTGCATAAGGGCTGCATGGTTACAATACTCCACCTGGTAATCGCTATTTACGGTTGTTTTTAGCTCCGCCAGATCTATGGCATAATCCATAGAATTTTTAGGCGCATAGGGGAAGCCGGCAGAATGGCTCATCATTTGGGCAATATTGGCATTGAGGTAACTGCTTCTAATATTGTAGTGCTTTCTGCAAGCTGCACTTTCCAGCTCAGGAAAGGCGTCCCTTATCCGTATATCCCAGTCAATAGTATTGTCATTTAATTGAGACAGGTAGGCCAGCAAATACCCGGAAACCGGTTTTGATACTGAGCCGAGACAAAAGCGATCATTAGCTTTTACCTTGTTGTTTTCGTCGGTCGCAGATACATCAGCCTTTCTTACACCTCTTACCGCAGCAACAGAAAAATCGTGATTGCGTACGATTGCTGCCATCATTGCCGGGGCTTTGTAAATAGCGAGACCGTTTTTAAGGGTTGTTTGCAAATGCTCGAATGGAGTAGCCATTGTAGATGAGTTTTGAAGTAAAGAATTAGAAGATATCATTGCCCGGTATCGGCCACCAGCCTTGCCAACTAACTGCGTTGTTAGTACTTATTGCACGCCACATTTTGCTGTCCTTTCCCTCTCCAAACACATGCACCGTTTTGGCATCCCATGAACAACAAAGGGCAGGGCCTCCGTTTAGAGTTCCGGCTAGTATCGGCGCGAAGGCAGGCTTCCATGTAGTGCCTGAATCAATTGATTTATTAAAATATACCCTTTCATCAGTGCCCCTGGCGGCTATTATGACCGTTTTACCATCAGCTGAAATACATGCTGCAGGGTTGGAGGTAAATACCGACTGCCCTATGTATGTCCATAACACCCGCCACGTGTTCCCGCCGTCAAGCGATTGTGCATACCAGATTTTATCATCGTTGCCAATACCAAACACCAACATGGTAGCGCCATCCGCAGATATTACGGCCGCAGGATCCGACTTAAAAACACCGTGCGGCAGAAATGTTGTCCATTTCCAGCCAGTGCCCCCGGTAAAACTCCCGGTCCACCAAAACTTATCGTCATTACCCTTTGAAAAAACAATCACCGTATTGCCATTTGGCGTACACACAACGGCAGGGCCAGAGGTATACTCTCCGCCAATGTATTGCAGCTTGCCACTGTCATAGCCAAACAAATCCGTACGTAATATTTTATGCTTTTTATCGTGTGGAAGTGTATCTATATTTTCCTCAAAAGCCATGAAGCGGGTCTTGCCCTCGGCAGTTACAGCTATGGAAGGCGATTTGTCTGTGAGGTGTTTGGTATCCTTCCAAGTGTTCCAGGTTTGAGCATTATCGTACGAAATGGTACGTAAAATCTTGTTTTGCTGGGTTCGTGCATAGAGCTCGATTTGGCCGTTTAGCAGGTAAGCTGCGGCAGGATGGCTATTGGTCATAGAAATTATTAAGCGGATTGAATGAAGAGATTATTGAGCCTATTATTTGTCGGGTGGCAGTGCAAAAAACAAGAAAAAGTGGATATATGCAATAGCGCCCAATATTTTTCAAACATTATTATTGACGCTGCAATAAGGTGGTAACATTAGACTATTGACTTACCATCTTGTTTGAACTCTGTTGCCGCCGGTTTTTTCCCAGCTATGTCTTCCCTCGATCTTGTGTGTTACCGGGGACGTTTCGTGCACAAGGAAACGGTGAAGGATGGAAGATGTGGTATTTGATGAACGGCGTGAATAATTGCTTCGCAGCAACGTCTTTGCCATCGTACAAAAACCGGGGAGGAGAGGTTGCTCGGAAGCAGAAATTTTATAGAGATGGAGTGTGTTGAATTTAATAAACGGCGTAAATAGTGGCTACAAAACGCAAAGTCCTTGCTTTCGCACAGCAGCCGGTGAAGAGACGTTGCCTTTACTTTGATTTAAAAAAAATAATGAGTAAATTTTTCAAAGGAAAAGCAGAGGTGAACTAAAGACGTTGCTAATTTCACTAACTATTCCCAGCATTAGTCCTCTGCCTATCCCTTGACATGTAGTTGAAAGCATCAAATAGAGTGTT
>JAURWD010000193.1 GCA_030655145.1 Ferruginibacter sp. | reverse complement strand
TATTCAGTGAAGGGACCATTTACTTTTACAAACAAGATTATTCAAAGAAAAAAAATCCTTTGTTATTTATAGGGAATGCTCATTTGTTATTACGCCTGGGCAAAACCACAGAGGCGAAGCAGCTCTTCGAAGAAACCCTTGCCGAAGTCAAGTATAAAAATGCCAAAGCTTTGTTGGAAGCGGCGAAGGCTAATTTGCAAAGTGCACAGGGAGATTCTTTGTGGGCAATTGAACTGCTGCAAAAAGCAATTCTCCGTGATAAAAATAACCCGGAGATATATACGTCCCTTGGCGATGCGTACAGGAAAATGGTAGACGGTTCCAATGCGGTTGTGAATTATGATAAAGCACTGGAAGTGGAACCAACTTATGCTGAGGCAATGTATAAAAAAGGAAAAATCTATAAAACTCAGAATAATCCTGAAATATATGTTGAGAATTTCAGCAGAGCACTTGCAGCAGATCCTGTTTATGCGCCGGCATTGTATGAGATGTATTATCACTATTATTTCAGAGATGTTACAAAAGCAGCGAATTTCCTGGACGCCTATATAAAGAACTCTGACGTATCACCTGAACACGTTTACATGATCGCCGATCTAAATTATGTTTCAAAGAAGTGGGATACCGCCATACGGCAGGCAAAGAACATACTCAAGATCGAAGGAGACAGCGCGCAGCCAAGGTTATATAAACTCATTGCGTACAGCCAGGCAGCCTTGGGAGATTCTGCAACAGCTTTAAAAAACATGAATGAGTACTTCAGCAGGCAACCTGATTCAGCGGTTGTTCCTAAAGACTTTGCAATGAAAGCGGTGCTGCTTGAAAAATTGGAAGATGACAAAACGATCGCATTAGCGTGGTACAAAAAAGCCCTGGCCAGAGAAAAAAATCCAGCCGATTCGCTTGAGTACATTGTGAGCCTTGCCAATCTCCAGAATAAGCTAGGCCATCGGGACAGGGAAGCCATCTGGCGGGAAAAGGCGTATCAACTCAAACAGCAACCAACAAACCTTGATTTGTATAAGTGGGGGATGGCCTTGTATTCATCTGAGAATTTTTCAAAGGCTGACAGCGTGTTCGCGATATACCAGGATAAATATCCTGACCATATCCATGGATACCTGTGGCGGGCAAGGTCAAATGCACTGATCGATACCACTATGCAGCAGGGATTAGCAGTGCCGCATTATACAAAACTCGTTGAACTTATAGGAAAGGATACGGCCACGAATAAGCCATTGCTTGTGCGGGCGTATGAATACCTGGGAGCGTACGAAGCAAACACTACCAAAGATTTTTCAGCATCTTTGGAATACTATGATAAAATACTGGCGCTGGAACCTGGTAACGATGAAGCAAAAAAGAATGCAGAATTATTGGAGAAATGGATCCAGGACGGGAAAGGACAATAGTGTTCATTGGACGACGCTCTCGTTATCCTTTTAAGATATTTTCTTGCTTTGATTGTTTGTCAAGAAGGCACGAAGGTGCCTTCTTTTTAGTCCCGTTGTTTACTTGCTCATTGCAGAGATCATTGGGATGATATGTTGACTTTTCCGTGTGGAAATCGCATTTCATGCCTGGAGTAACAGTTCGAAAACTTATTTCAAGCATCAAAGGTTGCAGTTGAGTTTTCGGTGTTATTAAAATTGACGGTAAAATCATTTTATTATATTTTATTTAACCTGCCAAGTTTCACTTAACTATTTAACCAACCTGATGAGTATTACAATTAAATTACCAGCAGACTTAACAACGATAGATGTAAACGACCTGGGTGAGCTGATCTGGTGGTCGAATCACCTGGAAATTTCGCCCGAAAGTCTGCTGTTAGCGATCAATAAAGTCGGGTCGTCAGTCAAAGAAATTAACATCTTTATTTCCCATAATAAAGTAGCTGCGCATTCATAAATTAAAAGTTGGAAATTTTTCCCCGGCTGGTTTTTTATGAATGGCAATAGGTCATTGTTTTTTTTAACGATAATCCCCGCCTCAAAGCCCGGGCAAAAAGATGGAAAATGTTGCCCCTTCTCCCAACTCCCCATCGGCGATGATCGTTCCACCGTGCCGCTCTACAATTTTTTTGCACAAAGAAAGTCCCAGGCCTGTTCCTTCGTATTTGTCTTTTGAATGTAGCCGGATAAAAGTGCCAAAAATTTTGCCCGAATCCTGGCTCCGGAAGCCAATACCATTGTCTTGAAGGGTGAGCTTGATATATGTTCTTCCAGGCTTTAGCTGTTGAGCTTTTATTTCCTCTGTTACCGCTACAGCAGCATCGATCCTGATCAACGGTTTTCTCGCCACATGCGAAAACTTAAGCGAGTTGTTTAGCAGGTTATAAAAAAGCTGGTAGAGCAAAATTGAAGAACCTTCAATGCCGGGCAAACCTTCATAACTGATCGTCGCATCTTTTTCGTTGATGGCAATTTCCAGGTCATTTTCAATATGTTGAATAAGCTCCTTCAGGTCAACCAGTTCTTTGGTTTGTTCCAAAGCGTTCAGCGACGAATACAGCAATACGCCGTCTATCATGGAATACATACGGAGGGTAGAACTTTCAATTTTTGAAAGATACAGGTAGGCTTTTTCTGAAATGGTTATACCCAATTCATTTTTTAATCGGTTGGTAAAGGTCATCACTTTACGCACCGGTTCTTTTAGATCGTGTGAAGCCACATGTGCAAACTGCTGAAGGTCTTCGTTAGAACGTTCCAGTTCTTTGGTTCGTTCGGCAACCAGTTGCTCAAGTTGTACAGAAAGCGTTTTCTGGTCATGGACATCCGTTGCCGTACCGAACCATTTGATCACTTTTCCTCCCTCGTCTTTTTGTGGAAGTGCCCGGCTTAAGTGCCAGCGGTAGGTGCCATCCTTCATGCGGACCCGCTGTTCTTGTTGATAGGTTGTTCCGTTGGCTACCGAATATTGCCAGGCGAAATTGGTGGGTTCAATGTCCTCAGGATGCACCATGCCTTGCCAGGACCAATTGCCATCAGCCATTTTTTTTGCGCCGTCGAAGCTTTCTACCTGGTTGTTATAATAGCTTACTTCGCCATTTGGTTCGCCGATCCAAACCACCTGCGGCATCGCGTTCGCCAGCGACCGGAAGCGTTTCTCGCTTTCTTCGATTTTCTTTCGCGCCGCAACACTTTCCGTTACGTCGATCACCATTGCCATGATGCGGGTGATATCACCTTTTTCATTGCGGATGGGTTGAAAGTTGGTGTCGTAATAATGCGCCGTCTGGTGGCCATTGACATTTAATGTGGCGGGCAACTCCGGGATTGCCCTTGGCATTTCGGAACGATATATTTCATTAAGCAGGTCATGAAAACCCTGGCCTTCAGATTCAGGAAATGCCTGCAACACAGATTTATGCAGGAGCTGTTCCTCGCTTCGTCCAAACATTTTTTGATAGCGGTCGTTCGCGAGGACGAACTGGTGATCGGAGCCTTCCAGCACTGCAATGGCCGCTGGCGCCTGCATCAGGAAGCGAAAAAGTTTGGCTTCGCTTTCCTCCACTTTTTGGCGCAGCAGCACCGAGTCTGTTACTTCAATGGTGGTGGCGAGTTGGCCAATGATATTCCCGGTTTCATCACACAATGGGTCGATAGCGGAATTGAAATAACGTTGCTGTTTTACCCCGCTAATAACGATTGACACAGGAATTTCGTTAGCGACAAAGCGTTTGCCAGTGCGGTACACTTCACGGTGCAGGTGCTCTGCATCTGCCCGGATATCAGGGCGCACCTCAAACAAAGGTTTGCCGATCACCTCCTCTTTTTTCATCTCCCAGAGGTCAAGGTTGTGCTGGTTGATGAAGTCAATTTCCAAGGCTTCACCCCTTAGTGCCGCTACCGAAAACGGCACTTCATCAAAGAGGCGATAAATGCTTTGCAGCGCTGCTTCCCGTTTGCGGGTGAGATTGAGCTGCGAGCGAACACGAGCCAGTAGTTCCTTTCCTGAAAAAGGTTTCAGCAGGTAATCATCTGCGCCAATCTCGAACCCTTCCATTCGAGCCTCATCACCGGCTCTAGCTGATACCAGGATCACAGGAACGGTGGCTGTTTGTGGATTCCCTTTAATCGCCTGCAGTAACTGC
>JAURWD010000190.1 GCA_030655145.1 Ferruginibacter sp. | reverse complement strand
CAGCCAGGATACGCGTTCGGGGAACCAACTCGATCAACCAGTCAAATGATCCGTTGATCGATATCGATGGTATCCCGGTAATTTCGGGTAACCTCTCGGCTACAACGAATTCTAACACCCTCGGTGATATCAACCCTGCGGATATTGAAACAATTGATGTTTTGAAAGATGGTTCTGCAACAGCTATTTATGGGTCTCGCGGTGCTCCCGGAGTGATCCTCATCACCACCAAAAAAGGAACCAAGGGACGCAACAAAGTAACTTACGATGGCTTTGTTGGTTTTAATAATGCATTGAAAAAATTCGACTTGCTTAACGCCAGTCAATTTGTAACCATTGCCAACGAAAAAAGAACAAATGCGGGCTTGTCATTACTTGCAGGAACAAATACTGCTGCGCCATCATATAATACTGACTGGCAGAATGAAGTGATGATCGATAATGCCCCGGTTCATAGTCATACCCTCAGTATGCAAGGCGGTACAGAAAAAACAACTTACTATTTCTCTTTAAATTATTCTGATCAGAAAGGTATTATTATCAGCAATTACAACCGGGCTTTCCGGGCGAGGATGAATGTTGAGCACGAAGCCAACAAATTTTTTAAGTTCGGAAACAACATCAACATCAGCCGCCAGGAAGATGGTGATCAAAACAATGGAGCGAATTCTCTTGGAGGTGCCATTGCTGCATCACTAAGACTTCTTCCAAACGTTTCTCCAAAACTGGAAACTGGTTGGGAAGGATTTAATATCAACTATCCAACTTCTGGTACAATGACCCAGGGTGCTAATGCACAAACGGTGGATGATAACTTCAACAACGTTGCTTACACCATTCGCAAAAACAAGTACTACTCAGATAAGTATCGCATCATCAACAATTCTTTCGCTGAAATTTCACCAGTAAAGGGTTTAAAGATCCGTACCCAGGTGGGTGCTGATATCCTCAATGATTATGCTTACCAGGGCTTGAATCTTTACCATGGTGACGGGTATACAGTAGGTGGAGTATTTAACCAAAGTCAAAACTGGTTACGTCTTGTTTGGACAAGTTATTTCAACTACAGCCAATCAATTAAAGGGCACACATTCAACCTTACCGGTGGATACGAAGCACAAAAAGAAACCTATAAATTCTTTTCTGCCAACGGTTCCGTACTGTCTGATGCGTTTTATATCAGCGAAAACGTGATCACCAACTCAGCAAGCACGCAAGTGATCGGTGGTAACTACGATGTTCGTGGATTCGTGTCAACATTTGGCCGTTTGAATTATGATTACAAAAACAGGTATTTCTTACAAGGTTCGGTTCGCCGCGATGGGCAAAGTGCACTTGCAGCTGATAAACAATACGGCGTGTTTCCGGGAGTTTCAGTTGGATGGCGTCCATCAGAAGAATCTTTCTGGAAAAATTCTGGCTTCGGTGAAGCGATCAATGATTTCAAGATCAAAGCATCTTACGCGAAAGTTGGAAATACGCTCGGTGGATATCCTTACCTCAGTACATTTGGTAACAGGCCATATGGCAACTTGAGTGGTCTTGGGCCAACTGCCGTTGGTAACAACGCTTTACAGTGGGAAACCAGCACTAAATATGATGTTGGTATCGATATGACCTTCCTTAAAAACAGGTTAACCTTCACTGCAGATTATTTTTTGAATGACGTTGACAACCTCGTGCTTGATGTACCCACTCCTTTGAGTGCAGGTGTTCCAGGTTCTACCGGAACAAGCGGTGGCGGAATTTCTCAAAATATTGGAACCCTCCAAAATGCAGGTATTGAATTATCACTCGGTGGTAATGTTGTTCGTGGAAACAAGTTTTCATGGGATGTAAACATTAACTACTCGAAAGTAAAAAATGAGATCAAATCTCTTTACTCTATCGGTGGTGTGCCAGTTGAGCAAATTGAAAACGGCGTTTATAACATCATAAAGGTTGGTCAGCCAATCAACGTAATTTTTGGTTATGAAAATGCCGGCGTAAATTCTGAAAATGGTAACCCAATGTTTTACAAGGCTGATGGATCACTTATTCAATTAAGCCTGGCTCCAGGAGCAACAGTTGGAAGATATTATACAGCGAAAAGTATGTCAGACGGAACGCTTGGTGCTGTGAGTTCTTTAGCTGCAGCTGATAAAAAGATACTTGGTCAAGGTGTTCCAACCTGGTTTGGTGCTTTTACCAACACGTTTAATTATGATCGCTTGAGCCTTGAAGTCATGTTCAGGTATTCGGGTGGTAACAAGATTATGAATTATACACGCCAGGAAGTATTATTCAATATGAGTTTCCAGAATAACGGAAGTGAGATCCTTGATCGCTGGACAACTCCAGGACAGGTGACCGACGTCCCTAAAATTTACTATGGCCAGGGAGCGAACATCAATTCAACTAACTCGGCTACTTCTCGATTTGTTGAGAGTGGCGATTATTTGAAATTGCAAAACGTGGTGTTAAGCTATGCGCTTAGTAATTCGAAACTGGAAAGTGCAACCCGTGGATATGTAAAATCGGCTAAGTTTTATGTACAAGGTCAAAACCTCGCGGTTTGGACAAAATACAAAGGTGCTGATCCGGATAATATCAGTGCGTTGGGTATCGATGCAGCAGTATCACCGCAATTAAGAACAGTTGCTTTTGGTTTATCTGTTGGCTTTTAATTCATTAAACACATTACAACAATTATGAAAAAAATACTTTTAATATTATTGATTACACCATTGCTTTTCAGTTGCGAAAAGATTCTGGATACCGCGCCGTACAATTCCGTCACCGATGCCAGTGCTTTTGCTTCCGCAGCAAGATGCGCCCTGGCTCTAAATGGTGTGTATGATGCAGCCCAGGGAACTTTTTATGTGACCGGGACTACAGAAAACCGTGGCTATCCTTTCGGGGCAGCCAATATTACTCAAGGTGATGCAAGGGGCGAAGATGTTGTGAATGCGCAAGCCTTCTACCAGGTAACCTACCAGGCCACTTACAACTCTACCGCAGCGAACGTTGTCGCTATGTGGAAAGGATTATATGAATTGATCAATAAGACAAATATCGGCGTAGCCGGATTTAGAAATGCCGGTGCCAATGGTGTTATTACTGCCGCTCTTGCTACGCAATATGAGGCAGAATGCCGGTTCTTACGGGCGATGGCGCATCATGAAGCCTTAATTCATTTTGCGCGTCCGTATTCAGATGGAAACGGAAATAAAATTGGCGTTCCCTGGAGAGAGGAGCCGATTACATCCAGCGCAGCTGTGAATACACTTTTGAATACGCCAAGAATGGGTGTTGACAGCGTGTATATTAAGATCCTGGCCGACCTCGATTTCGCGGAAACTAATTTACCAGAAAAATTATTTACTTATCGTGCCACTAAAGCTGCAGCGATTGCG
This sequence comes from Ferruginibacter sp., assembly GCA_030655145.1. Taxonomy (GTDB): domain Bacteria; phylum Bacteroidota; class Bacteroidia; order Chitinophagales; family Chitinophagaceae; genus Ferruginibacter. Next base: position 20,016 of record JAURWD010000190.1, on the reverse strand, counting down.
TTGAAAATGCGCATTAAGCTGCACAAAGGCGATTGGGCCGGCGTTATTGCCGAAGGTGCTAAACTCGTTCCTGCCATAGGTGCTACCACCCCGGTAAGTGCAATAGGCGGATGGACATTAACATCAACTCCGCAAGGGCCTTTTATAAATAACAGCTCCATTGAAAGTATTTTTTCAATCAAGAATGATGCTGTTGATGCGCCAAGCACAAACGCGGGTTTATCACGTATGTACGGGTCAGCCTCTTTATCTGGTCGTGGACTCATCACGATTTCACCCATCATATACAACAATGCGGGATGGCTTTGTGATGATTTAAGAAAAACCGAGTTGACGACTTCAGGTTTAAATTCCGCCGGTAACCAAGCAATCCTGTCAACTAAGTACAAGGATTATGCAACCTGGGCAGACTTTGCGCCACAGATCCGGTATGCAGAAGTTTTATTGACCCTGGCAGAAGCCGTTGCAAGAAACGGTGCTGGTGTATCGGCTGATGGCCTGACGCTGTTAAACTATGTACGAAATCGTTCCCTGAAAGATCCTACGAATCAAGCTTATAAGATTTCAAATTTCGCCACGAAACAAGACCTTGTGAAAGCAATTTTATTAGAAAGAAGAATTGAGTTTCTTGCAGAAGGAAAACGCTGGGGCGATATATCCAGGTTATCACCAGAAGCCGATTATTCACCAGGTGGGATTCCGGCCAAAGCAGTTAATGGTGCTGCAGGATTGAGCATTTACAATTGCGGAGGTGGTTATACTCCAGGCCAAGCTGCTATCGCCTATAGCGATTACCGGTTCATCTGGCCAATTCCATCAACCGAGGTTACGCAAAACCCGATTGTAATACAGAATCCAGAATACTAATAATATTAAAAACGAGCTGATACATATCAGCTCGTTATCTTTTTTTGTTTGTTTTATATATACCCGGCCGTTGTTTCTACAACGGCCTTCCTTTTTGCAATACGGCAAATGTTAGTTGAAAAGAATGAAATAAGTGAATCAAAACTGCAGGATAGAATCACCTTGGATTTGTGATTCATAATAACTTAGAGCCTCTATTTAAGCAGTTCGGCCAACTTTGTTTCTAAGACTGGTCCTCTTAAGTTGGTGGCTATAATTTTACCTTCCGGGTTTACCAGAACATTATACGGGATGCCATCGAAACCGTATAAGGCAACTGCAGCACTGCTCCAATATTTTAGGTCACTGATCTGGTACCAGGTAAGTCCGTCGTCAGCAATCGCTTTCAGCCAGGCGGCTTTATCTTTATCGAGTGAAACACCCAGGACGGTGAAATTCTTGTCTTTAAAGTTGTTATACGCCTTTACAACATTAGGATTTTCGCCACGGCACGGTCCGCACCAACTTGCCCAGAAATCAACCAACACATATTTCCCTTTCAACATGCTCAGCGCAAACGGCTTACCACTCGTATCCGGCATATTCAGATCGGGCGCAGCCACACCCTCTTTTGGCTGAGCTTTAGCTTTAGCAAACATCTGAGTGTATTGAGCTACGATATTAGAAATCTGCTCATTGCCGGGGAAACGAGCTGGAAGCGCCTTTACTGGTTTTTCCAATTTTTCTGGATCAATGTTGCGGGTATAACCTAAAACAAACAACGCAATGGTTGCTGTTTTGGTCGAATCGAGGTATTGTAAAACGAAGTCTTTATATGCATTCTCCTTTTGTTCAAATTGAGCCTGCATAACCTGGAATGTACTGTCTGCGCTTACTTTGTTAGGATACTGCTGCAGAACACTTGCATGTTCTTCGAGCGTTTTACGTTGTGCTTCTATGCCAGTAATGAATTTCCTCAGGCTATTGTTTGCAGGGGAAGTGAATACGGATGTCTCTAACGTGAGATTATTATAATCTGCAGAAAAAGCAATGTTTTCCTGGTCGTTTATAAAGAAGAAAGGAGCTTCATTTTTTTCCATCCTCAACCTGTAAAGTCCCTGGTTTGCAGCGATGGCTTCAACTTTAAACTTTCCGTTCTTTAAGTCGGCCGAATCAAGTACGACAGGCACGTCCTGGCTAAAAAAGAGTTCGTCCAGGAAAATTTTTTGATCCGGCGCATTTTTGATATTACCCTCAACAACAAATTCACCTTTACTTGCGCCATTGTTGCATGCGACCAACATAACTACCGGCAGCGCCATTATCATCCAAGATTTTCTAAACATTCAATTAAGTTTTTCTGCTAATAATTTATTGACCACCTGCATATCTGCCTTGCCTTTACTCAACTTTTTCACTTCGCCGGCAAACAGTCCGATCAATCCTTTTTTACCTCCCTGGTATTCTTTTACCTTATGCGGCATTCTGGCAATTACTTCACTTACCCAGCCGGTAATGGCTTCGCTATCACTTTCCTGCAGCAGGTTCATTTCAGTCGCAAGCTGCGCTGGGTCTTTGGCAGGGTTCACCATGGCGGCCGCTAAAATCCTGGTGGAGGCTATGTTAAAACTTACCTTACCCTCATCTACCAGGTCAATCAGCGCGGCTATTTTTTTTGGTTGAACCGGGAACTCTGCGATATCAATCCCATGATCGTTGAGGTACGACTTAACGGGTCCCATCAGCCAGTTAGCTGCAGCTTTATGATTAGCAGTGTGAGCCACGATGGCTTCATAAAAATTGACGAGGGAACGATCGCTGCAAATCACACCGGCATCATAACTAGTTAAATGAAATACTTCCAGGTATTTTTTCTCCAGCTCCTCCGGGAGTGCGGGCAGACCAGCTTTGATCTCTGCTAAAAATTCATCGGTAATTTTAAACGGGGTAAGATCCGGATCGGGGAAATAACGGTAGTCATCAGCATCTTCTTTCGACCGTAGGGAAAAGCTGGTATTATTGTCGGCATTGTAACTCCTGGTTTCCTGTTGAATTACCTCTCCATTTTCAACAATAGCGATGAGCCGCTCAACTTCGAGATCGATGGCTCGTTTGACATTGCGGATGCTGTTTAAGTTTTTAACTTCTACCCGCGTACCCAGTTTTGTTGTTCCCTTCAACCGGATAGAAATGTTCGCATCACAGCGCATACTTCCTTCTTCCATATTTCCATCGCAGATGTTTAACCAGCGCACCAGCCGGCGTAATTCCGTTACATAAGCAAAAGCTTCTTCACTGCTATGCAGATCAGGTTCACTTACAATTTCCAGCAAGGGCACGCCTGCACGATTTAAGTCAATGGCCGTATACGCTTCATCAACATCATGCAAACTTTTACCGGCATCTTCTTCAATGTGGATCCGGTTGAGGTGGATCTTTCTTTCCTCACCGTTTGTTTTTATTGAAACATGACCATTCTTACAAATAGGAGTAGTATGCTGGCTTATCTGGTAGCCTTTCGGCAGATCAGGGTAGAAATAATTTTTACGGGCGAAATAGTTTACTTGTTCGATTTCGCAATTCAAAGCCAGGCCAAGTTTGATCGCATATTCGATCGCCTTCCGGTTCATTTTTGGGAGAGTTCCCGGGTGAGCAAGTGTTATGGGACTCACATGTGTATTTGGAGCACCACCGAAGCTGGCGCTATCACCACTGAATAATTTACTCTTGGTTAGAAGCTGGGCATGTACTTCTAACCCAATTACAACCTCGTATTTATCGCTATTTGTCACAGGCGCAAAGGTAAGAAAGATAGGTTCCCAAAAGGCTGCTCGCAATTGAAAAGCAAAAAGCCATCAACCAATCGTAACGATCGGTTAATGGCCCCTGCCGTTTGGCTATACTTTACTAAGATTATAAATTAGCTGTCTTCAGCTTTTTCGGAATTTTAATTTCAAAGTTCATCTCGGTTCCGTTCCGAAGCGCCTTCACTGAATATGCCGGTTTTGCCTCTTCAGGGTTTAATTGCTCACGCGCCTCATCCGTGTTATTGATTTTTTTACCTGCGATCTCAGTAATAACATCGTCTTTTTTGATGCCTGCTTTTTCTGCTGCAGAGCCTTCCTCAACATCGATCACTTTCACATTTCCTCCTTCATCTGTATCAGATATTTTTAAACCAATCTTCTTCTGACGAGCAAATGAGTAGGATCCGTAACCATGTGAAAGTTCATCCAGGTCCGCAAGCCCTTCGTGGTTGAAATATTCTACATTAGGAGCACCGGGAGCACCCGGAGTTCTAGGAAGGGAAAACGCACGCATCTGTCCTTTTGGACTGGAGAAAGCAAATGTCATTGGGTCTGATTTTTTCTCACCGAGCATTGTGTTAACTGAGCTTTCTTTTCCATTTCTTAAGTAAGAAATTTTCACGGATTGCTTTGGTTTCTGCTCAGAGATTAACTCTGAAGGCTTTCGTCCTCGCTTATTTTTTTACCTCCCACCTGGGTGATCACATCATTCACTTTTAAACCTGCTTTTTCCGCAGCACTACCCTTAACCACTTCAGTTACTTTTGCCCCCTTCTCTGTGTATTCGGTAGTTACACCCAGGAACGGCCTAACACCGCCTTTACCTTCCGCTTTCCATTCTTTCATAAAATTGCGATCGAAAACCATGCCTTCCGGTCCCATATTGAAGGAGTACTCTCCGTCCCCATTCCTGATGGTCATTTTGCGTTTGTTGATCACAACTTCATCATCTTTAAATTCAGCTAACGGCTTGCCATTGACAGTAATATCTTCGCCTTTAATCTCTACTTTAAGGTCAAGCTCTTTTCCTTTTTTATTGCGGATGATTATTTCCTGTACTTCTTTTTTTTCCTTTTTTTCTTTGGCTTCAACTTTTTCCTTCTTCTCAATTTTCTCAATTTTCTCGATCTGGGTCTGGGCGGCTACGAAAACCGGGGCAGCCAGAAAGCCCAACAGGGTGGTGGTAAACAGAAACTTTTTCATGTGTAGTAATTTATGTACGAAAATTTTAGTAGATCAAAAATAGGCGAAAAACTGGATTTACGAAATCTTTCGCACAACAATTTTTTCCTTTAACAAAACTTTTATAAATGGGTGTCAGGCAAGCACTTCGCCAACGTGTTTGTGAATGTTCAGCGAAATTTTTTCCGTGGGGAGATCATTTTCGTCCTGGCCGAAAGGGTCTTCTATTTCTTCAGCAATTAATTCAAGGCTGGCAAGTACATAGAAAACAAAGGCTACAACCGGAACTACGTAATATCCCAGGTTGAAGACGTACCCGAAGGGGAGGGTCATGATATAAAAAAATATGAATTTTTTGATAAAAACACTGTAGGAGTATGGGATCGGCGTGTTCTTGATCCGTTCGCAGGCCCCGCATATATCAGTAAATGACTGGAACTCGGTATTCAAGACAATGAGTTGGTTTCCATCAATCTTTTTATCGCGATACAAGGCATCCAGGTGCTGAAACATCAGTAATGCAACCTGGTTTGGAATGTGTTTGGTCTTATCAACGTTTTCAAAGACGCGGTGTTTAGCATCTGCTTCAAATAATTCGATGCGGGTTTGCTCAGATTTTAAATGATTATGAAGTGCATAGGCAAAAGCCGGAATGATCTTGCGAAAAAATTCTTTCTCTTCACTGGGTCCCTCCCCCAATATTACTGACAACTTGATGGCTAAATTCCGACTGTTATTTACCAGGGAACCCCAGAGTTTTCTCCCTTCCCACCAACGGTCGTAGGCAGTATTGGTACGAAAAACCAACAAGAGAGAAATGACCAATCCCAGCAGAGAGTGCATTACGGGGATGTTCTTAACATGACTGGTGTCGGAAAGTTTGAAATATTCCATTTCCAGGTACGCAATGATCATCGAATAAACACAGATACCGATGATAAGGGGAAATAATTTCCTGAAAGTATCAGTCTTATGAAAACGAAAAATAAAAGTGAACCACTCCCGCGAATTGTAATTGATCATTGCAGAGCTATAAAATTATAGATTATTAATGGCGACAAATGTTTTAACGGGAATGTCATCAACCACTTCATCCCGAACGTATTTCATCCCGATTTTCTCTAGGACGTTTATTGATGCTGTGTTTTGCACATGCGCATGGGCGATGATTCTTTTTAGATGCAAGGTGTCAAAGCCAAACTGCAACGTATATTCTGCGGCTTCGGTAGCGTAACCTTTGCCCCAGGTTTCGTTTGAAAGCCGGTAACCAAGATCGGTTTCGTTGTTGGCTGAATTAAGTTTTATACCGCACCAGCCGATGAATTTGTTGTTGTCTTTTGTATGCAGGGCCCAGCGACCGAGGTTCATTTTATACTGCGGTAAGATGGTTTTTCGGATGATCTGTTTGGCTTCTTCTTCTGTGGTGACAAGAGGTTCGTGGAGGTATTGTAACACAAGCGGATCACTGTGCAACTCAAGGATGAGTTTGGCATCAGCTTCCGTAAAACGACGGAAGATCAATCGTGGCGTCTCTAATATTATATCCATAATATATTAAGCGGAAGTTGCAAGTCGCTCACCAGGTTCACTAATGCGACCAAACTTTAACCAAGAAGTGAGCGAACAGTTTTAATCACTTCTTTCAAATTACTGATATCCTGGCCCCCGGCCGTTGCAAGATTTTTTTGACCGCCACCGCCACCCCTGATCAGCGCAGCAATTTGCTCTTTGATGATTTTTGTGGCATCAAGCCCTTTAGCGGCAACTACGGTATCGGCAATTCCAACTGCCACGAACGCTTTCCCGTCAATGTTAGCACAAAGAACAACCAGGTGATCATGTAAATGATTTTTAAGATCCAGGCAAAGCTTCTTCAATGCTTCCGGGTTGCTCACTTCAACAATATCACCGACAAAACTTACATTATCAATGATTTCGTCTTTTTGCAACAGGTCATTTCGCAAACCTACCAGTTGCCTCGCTTCAAGCCCTTCGATTCGTTTGCTTAACTGTGTATTCTCCGTCAACAGCGTTTCAACAGATTTCACGAGGTCGCGGGAGTTTTTTAATAAACTTTTCAGCGTGGACAGTTCCGCAAAGGCTTCATTGATAAACGCAGTTGCTTTTTCACCACAGATGGCTTCAATGCGCCTCACTCCTGCAGCCACAGCCGACTCGTGTTTTATTTTGAAGATTCCGAGTTCGCCGGTATATCCAACATGTGTGCCCCCACAAAGTTCAATTGAGTATCCAGGGTCCATGATCACTACCCGAACAGTATCTCTATATTTTTCACCAAACAACGCCATGGCTCCCAGTGCAATCGCTTCATCCTTGTGCATCGATTGTATCACGACCGGGATGTTTTCGCGAATTTTTTCATTCACAAGTTCTTCCACCCGGGCTATCTCTTCATCCGTCATTTTTGCAAAATGAGAAAAGTCAAACCGAAGATGTTCCTCGTTTACCAGGCTTCCTTTTTGAGCTACATGTTTACCTAGCACAGAGCGCAGGGCTGCATGCAAAAGATGGGTAACGCTATGATTTCCCGTGATCTCTTTTCTGCGTTTTAAAAACACCCTGGCTGTTACGTTTCCGTCAAGTGAAGCGGGTAAGCTATCAGTGAAGTGAATGATGAGGTCATTTTCTCGTTTGGTATTCGTAACCTCGATGGTCGTATCACCAAACTCCAATAAGCCGGTGTCTCCAACCTGTCCACCGCTTTCAGAATAAAATGGCGTTTTTTCAAGTACGACCTGGAAAAAATCTTTATTCTTTGCTGATACCTTCCGGTAGCGGAGTACACGGGTTTCAGTTTCCAGTGAATCGTAGCCCGCAAACTGGTTTGACACATTGTCTACCAGGTTAACCCAATCAGCAGTATCCAACACAGCGGCAGAACGACTCCGGTCTTTTTGCTGCTTCATTTCCTTCGCGAAACCGGTTTCGTCTACTGACAAATTGTTTTCACGCGCAATCAGTAAAGTAAGATCGATCGGGAAACCATAAGTATCTAGCAATTCAAAAGCATCAGCGCCTGGAATCATTCCGCCCGAGCCGACGGACTGAATTACCGCATCAATTTTTTTCAGACCCTTCTCCAGGGTTCTTAAAAAAGCCTCTTCTTCTTCCTTTATTACACGGGTAATAAAGTCAACTTGCTGTGCCAACTCAGGGAACATGCCATTGAATTGAGTGGCTAACCCCGGCAACAAACGGTACAGCAAGGGTTGCTTGTGATCGAGATAAGAATAATAGTAGCGAACGGCGCGGCGCAGGATTCTCCGGATTACGTACCCGGCGCCTGTATTGGAAGGAAGCTGGCCGTCAGCAATAGTAAAACTAATCGCACGGATGTGATCGGCAATTACCCTAAAGGCCACGCTTTCCTTATCATCACCACCAGTGTATGATTTTTTGACCAGTTGCGCAGTTTCAGCAATGGTGCCGGTAAAAATATCGGTGTCGTAATTGCTTTGTTTATTTTGCAGCACCCGCACCAATCGCTCAAAACCCATCCCGGTATCGACATGCTGGTTTGGCAGCGGCTCCAGTGAGCCGTCCTTTTTTCGATTAAACTGGATGAATACATTGTTCCAGATTTCGATGACCTGCGGATGATCATTATTGATCAAACCAGCGCCAGCGATCGCATTTCGATCTTCTTCGTTTCGGCAATCCACATGAATTTCTGTGCAAGGCCCACAGGGGCCGGTATCGCCCATCTCCCAAAAATTATCTTTTTTATTGCCAAGTAAGATCCGGCTCTCCGGCAGCCATTTTTTCCATTCTTCCAGCGCTTCATTATCTTTCGGAATTCCTTCTTTTTCATCTCCTTCGAAAATAGTGACGTACAAACGATCTTTGTCGAGCTTCAGAACTTCGGTAAGAAGTTCCCAGCTCCAGGCAATCGCTTCAGGTTTGAAATAGTCACCAAAACTCCAGTTTCCGAGCATTTCGAACATGGTGTGGTGATAGGTGTCAACGCCTACTTCTTCCAGGTCGTTGTGCTTCCCACTTACCCGCAAACATTTTTGTGTATCGGCAACCCGGCTAAACGGAGCCGGCCTGTTTCCCAGGAAATAATCTTTGAATTGGTTCATACCCGCATTGGTGAAAAGCAGGGTTGGGTCATCTTTCAAAACAATTGGCGCAGAAGGAACAATGGTATGTCCTTTCGACTTAAAAAAGTCTAAGAACCGGTTCCTGATCTCTACAGCGGTGAGAGAAATATCTTTCGGTAAACTGAGGCTTGTGTTTGCACTCGTCGTCATGCGCTTCCTTTTTGGGTTGATTTTTGCAGAGTATGCGACTATCTTTGCCAGCCTCTACAGCGAGCGCAAAGGTAGCAAATGAATGTTTAGATAGGTGAAATCCTGCAAAGGTGAATAGGCTTATATTTAAAGAATATTACAAAAAATTCAAACATCAAAACTCTCCCATATCCCCATAGGAGTTGAGATCTATGAAAAAAATCAAATATTATTATAACACCAATACGCTTCGCTATGAAAAACTAGTGACGCCGCTGCGGGTGAAGTTGTTGCGGGTATTTGGATTTTTTTCCTCCCTCCTGGTAAGTTCGATCCTGGTGATCTGGTTCTACACGAAGTTCATCCCACCTCCAACGGCCAATGAATCCAAGATCAAGCTGGACTTGATGAAGGATAATTATGCGCTGCTCAATTCGAAGGTGCAGTCTTTACAACGACAAATGGCAGAACTGGAAAAAAGGGATAATGAAGTATACCGCTCCATCTTTGAAGCCAACCCTCTACCGGATAGTGCGCGGGCTTTGCTGATCGAGAAGAAAAAGGAACTGGATAAGATCAGCGTGATGAGCGACGATGTATTAAGTCGCGATATCGCAAACTCTTTGAATAATATTAGTGCCCGGGTGGCCTACCAGGTTGACAGTTACAAAGAAATCGAAAAGCTCATCAATAACCAGGAAACAAAACTATCCAGCATACCCGCCATACAACCAGTAAGCAACAAGGACCTCACCAGAGTAGCAAGTGGCTATGGTTTTAGAATTCACCCGATTTATGGTATACCTAAGATGCATAATGGGCTCGACTTTTCGGCTACGCAGGGTACCCCAATTTATGCTACGGGAGATGGAATTGTGAAAGTCGCAGAATTTGGCAGCGGATTTGGTAACAATATTGTGATCAACCATGGCTACGGATATGAAACACTTTATGGTCACCTGGTACGAATGAAGGTCAGGGCCGGCAAACGTGTGAAAAGGGGCGAAATTATTGGCTGGGTTGGTAGTACGGGGGCAAGTACGGGACCTCATTGCCACTATGAAGTTCATATTAATGGCAGACCCGTTGACCCGGTATACTTTTTTTATAATGATTTGAATGCAGAACAATATGACCGGCTACTCAAGCTGGCCTCAACCGGTAGTGCTAAAAGTTTTGACTAATTCTTAAATTATGGCAGAAACACAAATAGCCTTCGATTTCGGAGAAGTACAGCAAAAGCCTGTCATCGAAAAAAAGAGAATCGCGGTCAAGAGGCAGATGCCTGTAATCACAAAGCCCGCAGAACCTCCACAAAAATCAACCAGGGGTAGAAAAAGTTTAAAGGAGATGAGTGCAGGGGTCGATCAGGTGGAAGTACCCGAAGATGCCGTTCTCTACCAAAAAATGTATTACACCATCGGAAAGGTTGCGGAGATGTTTAAGGTAAATCAATCGCTGATCCGGTTGTGGGAGAATGAATTTGACGTGTTAAAACCGAAGAAAAACGGGAAAGGTGACCGGCTTTTTCGCCCGGAGGACATTAAAAATATCCAGTTGATCTATCACCTGATGCGGGAAAGAAAGTATACCATGCAGGGAGCGAAAGAATTTATTAAGAACAATAAGAAGGCAGATGAGAAATTTGCCATGATCGAATCGCTTAAACGTATGAAGAACTTTCTTTTCGAACTCAAAGCGAATCTCTAGCTTTTTCCTGCTCTAAATTAAAATACTTCGATCAATCAATTCAGCCTCCCTTTAATTTATTCATCCCGTTCAATTGTTATTATGCGGTTCAACTGCTCCTGGATTCTTTTTGTTGTATGCTTATTTTCCGGTGTCACTGCTCAGTGCCAAAACTCGAAAGGCCGAAAATTGGTATGGAGTGATGAGTTTAACTATTCAGGAATGCCGGACAGCACCAAGTGGAGTTACGAAACCGGCGGAAACGGTTGGGGCAATAACGAACTACAGTATTATACGAGCGCTAACACCACGAATGCGAAAGTTAAAAACGGGATGCTCCATATAAGTGCGGTAAAGCAACAAAAAGAAAACCGATCCTATACATCTGCACGACTGGTTTCGGAAAATAAAGGTGCCTGGAAATATGGTAAGATAGAGATCAAGGCACGTCTTCCCCGCGGTCGCGGTCTATGGCCTGCGATCTGGATGCTCGGAGAAAATCATCGGAAAACTGGTTGGCCGGAATGCGGAGAAATTGATATTATGGAACACGTAGGCTATGAACCCGACACCATCCTCGGCACTATTCATACCGGGAAGTATAACCATATTATTGGTACGCAAAAAGGAAAAAAGATCCGGATCGATCGACCCTATGAAGATTTCCACGTGTATGCTATTGACTGGACTGCGGAAAAACTTGATTTCTTGTTAGATGATAAAGTTTTTTACACGGTCGTAAATGAACACAAGACCGTCGGGGAGTGGCCGTTTGATCAGCGCTTTTTCCTGATTTTAAACATTGCAGTAGGCGGTAATCTTGGTGGGAAAAAAGGTGTTGACGAGTCAATATTTCCCGGAACAATGGTTGTTGATTACGTCCGCGTATACCAATAGCCTTCAATGCCACTCTGCAAAATTAAACGCCAAACTCTACGGCATTTTCTTCCAATAATTTTTTTACCTGGAGATTGATCGTTTGTTTTAGCTGGTCAAATTCTTCCATTGAAAATGGCCAGGTAAAATATTCGATGATGATCGTTTGAGTGGTCTTATTTAACTCCTTCAGGAAAATTGAATGTGCCGAAATATCCTCCGAGTTCCTCTGAATAATTACTTCTAATTCTCTCAATAATGTTTCCAGTGTTGCCAGTGGGGTTTTCACCGATAAGTCCAACCTGATCTCAGCTCTTCTTTGCGTTCGCATGCTAAAGTTGTCGACGATGCTGTCAACCATCTGTTTGTTCGGGACGGTCACCAATGTTTTTTCCGCGGTTCGGATGCGGGTACTGCGCAATCCAATTTTCTCAATGCGGCCGGTTACGTTGTTCACCTTCACCGTATCGCCTGCAAAAAAAGGCTTGTCGAAAAAGATGACGAAAGAAGCGATCAGGTTTTCGAGGCTTTCCTTTGCGCCGAGCGCCAGTGCTGCGCCGACAATGCTTAGCCCCGTTAAAACGCTTCCGAGCGGCTGGTTAAAACAAGCCTTAATGATCAGCAGTATCCCAATGATACCAATGATCACTTTCAGGAAATCGCGGAAAAATACAATAAGCTGGTTATCCCTCGAATCTTCGGTGAGGTTGGCTTTTTCTTCAAGCAACAAGGCTATAAAATCCATGAGCCGCAACACAAGCCAGATGAGGGAAACAATGATGATACCCGTAGCGATCCGACCTAAAATATCGGAGGTTGTAAACCCATAGATGCGGTAAGTAAACCGGCCCGGAAAATTAAGTTTGTCGATGGCGAACAAGCTGATGAAGATGACAAGAAACCATTCTAACGGCTCCACGACCAGGTCGATAAAACTGGTTTTACTAACGGTTTTCCAAATACGCTGAAGCAGCCGGTAAAGCAGGCCGGCGAGGTATTTAGAGATGAAACGCTTCAGGATCAATGTCAGCAGGATGACCCCAATTACAACAAGGTAACTAGCAATAGTGTTGTCAAATATTTTTATATCGAGAAAGCCCATTTAAAGAAAGAAATTTTAGTGCACCTTAGTCAACCTTGTATTGATGAATGCCGTCTGGATGCAGCAGGTACAACATGTTATTGATGGCCTTTATTTGCGTGGCCTGTTTAAAATTACCTGGTAACTTAAACTCGGATAGTTTTAAGGAGCCAGATTGATATTGATAGAGGCTGCTGTCGCTAAAGCCGTACAAGCTTTTTCCAATTACTTCCGGATCGTTCCAGTGAAGAAACGGAAGTTTGTTTTTTAAGGCCCCGTAATAATCAAAAGTATAAAAGCCCTGCTGGGGATCATATAAATAAACAAATCCATCCTGGTCTACAATTTTTTGAGGTGAGGGAATGGTGTCAAAAAGATTTCTGAAGTCGGCCGTTTCTAACAATACATCTCCGTTGTCATTTATTTTTTTCAACTTATTGTCTGTTTCATCAAACACCCAGATGTTGTTATCGTAAGAGGTTGCTATGGCTTTTACTTTAAAGATGTTTTTCTTACCGAGGTTTATCGAATTCCGAACATTCAGGAAGCGATCCAGCACTACGATGGTTGAAAAGTTTTTGTAGTAGAGCAATAGCTTCAACGGATTGGTAACGTCAATTGAAAACAGTTTGCCATATTTCCTAACGTTGTTGAAAACACCGGCAGAATCTCCATTCATGTTGATCTTTTTCAACTGGTCTTCGTTATTCAACACATACAGATTTCCAAGATTGTCGACGTTGAAGTAAACATATTGGCCGGCCGTAATTCCGGAAGATTCAAAAGCAGATTTTACCTGGGTGTAGCCACGAAGCACCAGGAAGAGAGCACAAGAAAAGAGTACTGATATTTTTATAATTGACTTCATTTGGGGCGCCGGCTAAATTTTTACAGGTGGAACTTCAACAGCTATGTCTGACTCAAAGTATTTGAGTTCAACCGTTACTCCGTCAAATACGGCGTAGCTAAAATAATTGATCCATTCACCCAAGTTGATGTACCTGCTTGTATCGCTTAATTTGAAATTAAGTGGCAGGTGGCGATGACCAAAAATAAAATAGTCGAAATGTTCGGTTTTTAAAATCTCCCGGGAATAGATGAGGAGCCATTCTTTTTCTTCCCCTAAAAACTTTTCCGGTTCTCCGCCAGCGGCGCTCCTGCTTTTCTGGGAAAAATAATTTGCGACCCCCATTCCAATAGCCGGAGGAACAATTCCAAATAACCACTGGCATAATGGATTGCGAAATATCTTTTTTAAAAATTTATAGCCGCCATCACTTGGGCCAAGACCATCCCCGTGCCCGACATAAAATTTCTTACCGGAAAATTCAAATGTTTTTGGCTCATAGTACACGGGAATATTCATCTCTTTTTCGAAATAACTCCGCATCCACATATCATGATTTCCTACGAAGAAATGAATGCGGATACCCGCATCAGTTAGTTCAGCGAGTTTGCCGAATATCCTCACATAACCTTTGGGAACCACGGTGGAATATTCAAACCAGAAATCAAACATGTCACCCACGAAAAAGATCTCGCTCGCCTCGTGGCGAATATCCTCCAGGAAGCGAACGATCTTCTTTTCCCGAACCAGGCTGTCTGCAGCATTGGGCACTCCCAAATGAAAGTCTGAGAGAAAAAAAATCTTTTTGATCGGCATATGCTGCATAAGGTTGTTACTCTACATCCGTCACCAGGTCCTGTTTATGATCTATGACAAGCTGGTTAAAGGGATAAAATATTCCTGGCTAGGGAGCTTGAAAAACCGGTCCCTGCCAATAATTCTATTAAGACAAATTTTTATCCGGAAAATCAAAAGTAAAACATAAAACCTATACCCGGCTTTCAACCAGGAACAGGTAGACCTCAGCGGGACCATGAACGCCGGTCACAAGGGTCTTTTCAATGTCAGCGGTTCGGCTAGGACCACTTGCGAGGGTGATAAGAGACGGAAGATTGTGTTTGTATTTTTCCTGCATCATCTTCAAACCATCGCTGATATTGAATATGAGCTGGTCGGTATATGCGATACAAATATGAATTGGCGCATATACGCTAACGGTACGCCCGCTTTGCTGGGCAGAGCTCATAATGATCGAACCTGTCCGGGCTACGAGAAATTCACAGCCGGTTATCGACGCATTACATCCGGCCAGGTCTGCCGTGTTGCTAAAACCGGCCGCCCAGGGTTCTTCGGTACAGTAAATACGTGTCCAGTTTTTTTCGGAAATAAGCACCTGTAGCTGATGCTGAAGATCTGCCTCATTCAAACAAAAGGCAAACTTTCCTTGCAGCCCGGTAAACTCCCGCGCAAAAATTACCTCCAGGTCTTCGGTTGGTGCGTGAAAAATGTGCGCATCAGTATCACTTAGGGGAAAAGGCAAAGGCACTGGATCAATCAGTGCCTGCTTTATTCTTTGTAAAATATTTTCTTTTGCCTGGGATGTGCCCATCTATTAAATTTTTGGCGGATTCTTTAGTTCTTCCGGCAACCCATTTGAAGGTTCATCAATTAATGTTTCAGGAACAGGAGGGTTGTCAATTTCCAACGCCTTTTTTTCTTCAAATGGACGCTTACCAATCAGGTGCTCCACATCGCTCTTAAACAACACCTCTTTTTTCAGTAACTCACGAGCCAGCAATTCAACGTCACCTTTCTTCTCCAGCAACAATTGCTTGGTTCTTACGTAAGCCTCATCAATCAGGTTCCTTACTTCCTGGTCTATCATTTTCCCGGTCTCTTCGCTGTAAGGTTTTGTAAACACATTTTCCTGGTTAGGATCGTAATAGCTGATGTTTCCTACTTTTTCATTCATCCCGTAAACAGTGATCATACTGTAAGCGATCTTAGTGATCTGCTGCAGGTCATTACTTGCACCGGTACTGATCTTTCCAAAGAAAATATCTTCACTTGCCCTACCGCCTAAGGTCATACAGATCTGGTCCATCAACTGGTCCGTATTGTACAAATATTGTTCTTTCGGCGTATACTGCGCATAACCAAGAGCTGCAGTTCCCCTTGGGACTACCGTCACTTTTAACAGCGGATATGCATGCTCGAGGTACCAGCCACAAATGGCGTGACCAGCTTCATGGTATGCAATGATCTCTTTCTCTTCCTTCGAGATGATCTTATTTTTCTTCTCCAGGCCACCGATCACGCGATCGATCGCATCCTGGAAATCGCTCATGTCAACCGCGTCTTTACCTTTTCTTGCTGCGATCAAAGCAGCCTCGTTACATACATTGGCGATGTCGGCGCCGGCAAAGCCAGGCGTTTGTTCAGCCAGTTTTAAAATATCAAGCGTGGTTGAAATTTTTATTGGCTCAAGATGAACTTTGAAAATAGCTTCTCTTCCGACCAGGTCGGGACGATCAATCGAAATTTGACGGTCGAATCTTCCCGGGCGCAGCAAGGCTGAATCCAATACATCGGGACGGTTTGTTGCCGCAAGAATGATAATACCAAGATCGGTTCCAAACCCATCCATCTCTACCAGTAATTGATTCAGGGTATTCTCCCTTTCATCATTACTCATCATCATGTTCTTACCACGTGCACGACCGATGGCATCAATCTCATCAATAAATATGATACAAGGCGCTTTTTCGCGTGCCTGCTTAAACAGGTCACGTACCCGGCTTGCACCAACACCCACAAACATTTCTACAAAATCACTACCACTCAGGCTAAAGAAAGGAACCTGCGCTTCACCCGCCACCGCTTTCGCCAGCAAGGTTTTACCCGTGCCCGGAGGGCCGATCAGTAAAGCACCTTTCGGAATCTTACCACCAAGTGCGGTATATTTTTTTGGATTTTTAAGAAAGTCCACGATCTCCATGACCTCAACTTTCGCTTCATCGAGGCCAGCTACATCCCCGAAGTTGATGTTAACGCGGGAGGCTTTATCAAAGAGGGTCGCTTTGGATTTACCAATATTGAAAATTCCACCGGGCCCGCCGCTGCCGCCGCCTGGTCCACCCACTTTACGCATCATCATCACGAACAAGAGCCCGATCAATAGAATGGGTAATAGCGTAGTGATGATCTGTCCAAACAGTTCACCTTCATCGTCCGGAGAATCCGGCACCTGGGCTATCGTTGGATTTGTTTTGTAAAAATCCTGCATTTGACCTGCAAAGGTCTTATCATCAACGATGCTGAAAAATAACTGTGGAGGAGTAACCTTGGTTGCGATGTCGTATTGTTTACCGAGCAGGCGCTCATAGTAATCTCTTTTCGCGGTCAGGCTGTCTTTGTTTACAAAAACACGAACAATCTTTTTGTTCCGGATAGTTTTGATCTTCTCAACATCTCCGTGGCGAATGAGTTCGGTAAATTTTATCTGGTCTGTTTCAACACCAGTGCTGGAGGCACCTCTGAAGAGATTATAACCCACGATGGCTGCAAACACCAACCCGTAAACCCAGTAAATATTAAACCGATTTTTGTTTTTGGATGAATTGTCGTCGCCGGTGGGAGGTATATTGGGATTTTGCTTCCTGTTAGCTTCTGTTTTCTTATCTTCTGCCATAACTGCTTGCTTACTGTATTTTATTATTTCTACCTCTTATTACAGATAGATATGGGTGATTGTTTTAGTCTCGGTGTTCAGTCAATGGCGCATCGCTCCACATTTCTTCCAGTTGGTAAAACTTGCGGGGCTCGGGAAGCATTACATGCACAACCACGTTTATGTAGTCAATGAGAATCCATTGCTGTCCTTGTTTACCTTCATGTTTGTAGGGAGCTTCACCGCATTTTTCTTTTACGTCAACCTCCACGAAATCCGCAATTGCTTTAAGCTGGGTACTATTACTCGCTTCGCAAATGATAAAAAAATCTGCAACGGCTTCTGGAATTTTTCGAAGATCAAGGCTCACAATATTTTCGCCTTTTTTCTCCTGGATGGCGTGAATGATCGACTTAACTATTTTGCTGTTTTTAGTCAGCTTTTTGATGGTGCTTTTTTTGCGATTAGCCAACAAAGTAAGGTTGTCCAAATTGATTCTATTTTAATTAACTAGATCATGGAATGGCCATGAATGATTTACTGCACTGCTTCAATAAAATTTTTTTTGTAAAGAACTGCTTGTAGCTTGCGATTGCCCCAAAAGTACTATTTCTTTATCAATCGTCGCATGATGGCTACGCCTCACTACACCTTCACAATTTTAAAGCAAGTTGACAGCACCAACAACTATGCCATGGGGCGGGTACATGAAGGATTGGCGAAACACGGGGAAGCGGTGTTCTCGGGCATCCAGACAAGTGGAAAAGGCCAGCGTGGTAAACGATGGGAGACAGGAGAAGGACAAAACATTGCATTAAGCATCGTAATTCAACCAACAAAGTTGAAAGCGTACCACCCGTTCCACCTTTCTGCTGTGGTATCCCTGGGAGTTTATGATTTCTTTAGCAAATATGCGGGCGCCGAAGCGAGTATTAAGTGGCCAAATGATATTTTCTGGCGTGACAGAAAGGCAGGGGGGATACTGATAGAAAACGTAATGAGCGCCAGTTCCTGGAAGTGGTCCGTCGCCGGTATCGGCATCAACATTAACCAGCAGGAATTTGATCCACTGCTTGTGAATGCGATATCTCTTCGTCAAATTACCGGCCTGGAACACAATCCTGTAATGCTGGCTAATGAGCTCCATTTTGCCGTGATGAACCGGGTACGAAATGCAGGTGAACAATCGTATGAAACCGTACTGGCTGAGTACTCCAAGCGGCTTTACAAGATGAATCAAAATGTTAGGTTGAAAAAAGATAACATGGTTTTTGAAACCACCATCCGGGGCATTTCACCGCAGGGAAGGCTCATTACAAAAGACGTTCTTGAAAAAGAGTTTGAATTTGGAGAGGTGGAGTGGATCCTATGATTCTTCGGCTTGCCTGGCTTCCGCTTCGTACTTGTTGTTGTAATAACCTTTGCGAAGACTTTCAACCAAATATTTCCAGATAAATTGAAGATACCCATGTTGGCGAAACTGGTCGATATGTTTCAGTTCATGTTTCACCCAGCGGCGGTTTATGAGAAATTCTTCCCGGGATACATTGTGGAGATGAATGGTGCTGCCTAATACAAACGCCACGGATTTACTGCCGAGTTTCCAGGCGGCGATTCTTGCCAGCCAGGAATTTTCCCTGATCGTATAGTTACTTTCCTTCAAGTTGTTCCCAGGCATTTATGATCTCTTCGGAATGCTGCTTACTCTTTGGTTTCAGGAAGATCTTCCTGATCACACCCTTTTCGTCGATCAAAAACGTAGTGCGATGCAGGCCCATATAAGTACGGCCATAGAGAGTTTTTTCTCCCCAAACGCCATATTTATCGACAATCTTTTTTTCAGGATCTGCGATCAGGGTAAAGGGCAAGTCATACTTACCCTCAAATTTTTTATGTTTTTTCACCTCATCCGGACTTACACCCAGCACAGTAAACCCATGCTGCTGGAGTAAGGAGAAGTTGTCGCGGAGATTACAAGCCTGAATGGTGCAGGTAGGCGTGTCATCCTCCGGGTAAAAGTAGAGCACTATTTTTTTGCCTTTATAGTCTGACAGTGAAACAGCATTCCCATCCTGGTCCTTTGCTTTAAATGCCGGTGCTTTCTGTCCTTCGTTTAATGTCGTCATTTGAGTGTTCGGGTTACCCCGGAATTTTTGTAATTGGTGATTGATCCAATATCAGCGGGTGAAATGATAAACCTTTTCCGTTCGATTACCAACCAGGTCTTCCACGCTTATTTTCAACTCATGGAGGCCGGGAGGGCAGTGTTCGTCAAATTTATAGATGAAGGTTCTTCCTTTATCGTTACTAAACCGCAGCCATTTGCCATCCAGTTCGGCCCGGAAATTCAGCAGTTCTTCCGTGTTATCTTTTATAATAAACGCGAGGCGGGACAGTTTGGAGGCGTTCATACCCTCCCGTAAACCGACAGGTGTGATCACCGGCGGAATAGTGTCTTCGATCAACTGGAAATTTCCAAAGGCGCGAAAACTAGACCGGAACCATGGATAGTCGCTTATCGCGGCAGCATAATCATCCTTGCTTCCCCAGGAACGATGCATTACCATTTTGCCTGGGTTGGTGGTCGTGGTGTTTTTGATCCTTACCGGGAACATGGTATGCACCGGGACGAGCCCATTGTGTAGCTGGTGGATCGCATTGCCTTTAGCGGGAATAATCTCATTATAACGAAATCGGAACGAATCGTAAACCTGGTTTTCAGCAAGGTAGAATCCAACCTGGTCGTTTTCAAACACGTTTACAAA
>JAURWD010000189.1 GCA_030655145.1 Ferruginibacter sp. | reverse complement strand
TTTGTAAATACACTTAAAGCTGTGGCATAATTTTATTTGGAATTTAAGATAGAATGCCGGGAATGAGGGGGGGGGGTGGAGATTACCAATCTAACTCATCTAACAAATTATAATCAGGAATAATACTCATGCCTATTTGTTTAGATACTGCATATAAAAATTTTGCGTCATCTTTTATTATAAAAAAAATCGATGGAAATTTTTTTTCGTAAACTTTCAATAACGAACATATGATAGCCAACACTTCGCCAGAACTACCCCCTCCTTTAATTTGAGCATTGCTAATTATTCTAGCTGTATCATATTCTTTTGCTTCACCTAATTTTCTTTTAATTTCACTAATTGCCTCTAAATAGTCCATTTTGTAATGTTTATCGTTTGATTGTTTTAAAGCTTTCAATATTAACTCCGCTAGGATTTGTAACAACTTCAACCTCTCCTCCAAGATTTGAGCCCACTGGAGGTGCAGGACGAGTTATAAAACTTTGATTTTGTTTTATTTGTCCTTTTATTATAAACATATTACCTCCACTAGCCAAATTTTCTTCTGGTATTCCATATCGCTTACTAAAAGCTTTAAGATCACTTAAGTAAATGGTGGGATCTTCAACTAACCAAAACTGGGACTCAGCAGCCTCACTTCTTCCAAAAGTTCCAACCTTATATAAAGACTTACCATTTGCAACATCACGCGCAATGTCTAAAGCTTTTTGATTGAAAGACTGCTTCGCTAAGCCATAAGGCGTGGATATTCCAGAAGTTTTGGAAAGCGCACCACCAAATAAATTGAGTCCGCCCGAAACCATGTTTCCAACATCACCATTTTGAACGCCATTATAAACTTGGGCCGTTCCATATGCCATAAAACAAGTAGGACAGTATTCAGCTGCGACGGCAATAGCAGCCATTTGGACGCCTTTTACTGCTCCAGCTTCAAACTCATTGGCGGGGCCAGGGGGCATGGATTGTGAAACAGCAGATCTATTGTTCCAAATCTGTTTAGTTATCGCTGCCTGTTCTGCCACTCTTCTTTCTGTAGGGGTTAACGTTAAGCCTTGACTCATTGCTCTTTGCCTCGCCTGTTGAAGGGCCAAGGGTGGAGCTTCAGAATGAATAGAATGAATGATCGGTGTTGGCGAACTCGTTGCAGCTTGCGGAGTTCTTTTAAGAGGCAATTTTTGTTGCATCTCAAACTTGTACCTTAAATTCGCCGCGGGGGTACTCAATTCCCATCCACCTTCTAATCCATCAATATCAATCATGGCAAGTGGGCTATTACTTGCAAATTGATATGGCGTCAACTCTGGATATTTTGCGGTAATTGGATCCACGCTTAGGAATTTAGCAATTCTCAGATCATAAATCCGCATTCCATAATCCTGTTGATTACCTTCTCCTTTTATCTCTTTATCATTTTCCTTTCCGTTAAATCCATAACGGTAAGCGGTGTTGGGTTGCGAATACTTTCTACCCGGCATCTGCATCCCAAATGGATAGTAGTCATTTGCAGTTACCACATCAGCCTGATAAAAATCCACCGCTCCATCATTGTTGCCATCCGATCCAATCTTCTTGTCAGAGATGGTCGCCAGTACATTTCCTAAATGATTGGATAATTCAAAGAACTTATTTCCTCGTTTAAAGATAGTAATTGGATCCCCTGGATTCAAACAATTCTGTACGTCCAACTCCGTGTTGAAAATGCCCAGCCGGCCACTGCCGTACATATGAATTTCTGTTTGCGTCAAAGGCTTGATCGTTGTAGCTGCTACAGCCGATCCCTGCCAGGTGTAAATGCTCAAAACATTTCCTGTCGCATCCCGCACATAAAAAGTAGAATGAACGATTCCGCCGGCGGTGACCGACTTACTGATCCTGTTTCCACTTGCATCATAGGTGTAATCAATCCGTTCGGCTGACTTTACAATACTTTTTATTTTTCCATAGACGGTCCATTCAATTGTAGTGATGCCTTCCTTTGTATCCTTTACCAGGTTACCAACGGCATCATACGCATAGTTATCTCCAGGCTGAGAATTATTGATATCCCCCGCGACATCTGCCACGGAAAATCCAGCGGGCTTGTGTGAATCGATGTCAGTGGTATAGTTCCCATCCGCCACCCGTTCATGCACATAACGTAGGCGGTTAGACGTAGATTGGCCGGCGGATGACTTTTCATATTGATAAGTGAGATTATCCATGGCAAGAGGTTTGCCATTATCTGCCGCGCCGTTACGGAGGTAAGACCTGATATTTCCATTGGGGTCATACGAGATGGCTTCATGATAATCATCCGTCCGGACCGGGGTGAAAGTGTTATCAGCATTACTCAGCCCGGTAAACGCATCCATGTTTACCAGGCGATTGAGTTGATCATACTGGTAACCGTACACCTTTGGTGCTCCAAGCAAGGGTAGGTTAACTGCCATTGCGCTTATGTTGCCGTTAAAAAGTTCCGTACCGGTTGCTGTGGCTGGACCCGCAGGCAAGTTTGCCGGCATCTTGGTGAAAGGGCTGAGCGCAGCCTTTATCGCATGGTAATCGAGGCGAAAATAATTCAGGCCAAAGCCGAAAGCATCCCGTGCGATCAAACTCCCGGCAATGCCATCGCTACCCATATCAAAACTTGTAGCCGAAGTCGAAATAGCTGTGGAGTTGATTCCCTTCAACCAGCCTTGAATCGTATACGCAAAATCAAGACCCTGGACCTGGTTGTTGCCGAGCACCGTTCTTGCGAGTGGACCATGCCGGTAGTAATCGTAGCTGGCATCCTGTTCCCAATACAGTTTGCCTTTACTGGTTTGAACTGATTGCAACCGGTTCTCGGCGTCATAAGAATAGCGATGAAAAAACTGGTCGCTTTGTCCAGGTTGATAAGCCACTTCGTTTACTTTCCCACTTAATAAATCATAATTATATGCGACCTTTTTAAAGCGGTTACCCCGAATGTCTTCTGTAGTGCATGCGATAGCACCCATCCCGGTTTTGTAATCTTGTAAAAGTGTGTCTACGTTACCGTGAATATCATAAGAATAGAAACTGGCCGCGTCCCATTCCGGCGACTGATCCCCATGCTCCTTGACATAAGTATAACTGACACGATTTCGCAGATTTTTTTGGTAAAGGCCTGAACTCCCATTTACTGAAGACGCGAGAGGAAGAAAGGCCTCATCATACGCCGTTCGAGTGATCTGACTCGCATCACCACCGTCTGCAAGCCAGGCTTGGAGCGAAACCTCGTTACCACTGATGGCCTGAGTTAGTGGACTGATCTGCTCTTTTTCAGCGACTTCAATAATACGACCCAACTCGTCGTACAAAGTATAACTGTATGCCTGGAGCAAACGTTGTTTTGCATTCTGGCTTACAGCCAGTCGTCCCAGGCGATCGTACCAAAAGTGGCTCTGCCCCGCATCCGGCGTTATTTGTGAAATGACCTGGTTAAGCGAATTGTACCGATACTCGGAGGCCAGCGCAACGTTATTTAAATAGTTGGAATGATCCAATCCCGCTTCCCGAAATTGTTTTACAGAGTCAAGATACGCGCCGGCGAAATTTGGCTTTACACCCGCGGGAGGAAGCGTTTTTACCAGGTTGCCAGCCTGGTTGTAGTAATAAAGTGTGTAGTGATATTCCGAGGGTACGTGGCTAACAAAGAATCGCTCAGTGAATTTTGCTCCCAGGCAGGTTGACAGGTATTGATCATCAAAACTGGCGAGCAAAGAATCCCGTCTTTTTTCCAGCAGCAATTTTGTAATGAACAGTGATCGGGTTTCTATCGCACGGCAGCGATTCGTATCTGGCAAAAGACTTTGAATGGAATTGTTCACCGGGTGAAATGATGCACACAGGGCCACCAACGTTCCGTTCAATGCGCAGGTATCGACCTTTGTGTCGATATAGATCAAATAAGTATCCCCGGTATTACTCTGAAATCCTGGATTCAACTGGATTGATTTTTTTGCGACATACTCGCCTGGGAATGGCGCGGACCGCATTGTTAGTAATAGGTCATCTAAAATATTTGTTGGAGTGCATGGATTTAGCGCGCTGCATGTTTCAAGCGCTGCCAGTTAATCCGCAGAAGTTTTATTGAGGCCAGCCCGATAGTTGATTAATCTTGCCCAAAGATGATTCTGCTCCTGTTGGGCAGCTGTGATAGCGCCAGATAACGCATACGGAACAGCGCTAAATGCCGGGAACAATTGTCGAAACTCTTGCGTATAGGATTGAAAAGATCCACAGCTTAAACATGGCTTTTTGTAGTCACACGAGAAAAATGCAGGGAGTTCGATGACCTCAGGCATGTAGATCGGTGTATACATCGTTTTGCAAACATTTCGGCTTGCAGATAAAATATGGGCATCACTACTATCATAACACAAGCCGTGTATTGATCCCACACTTAGCCGGATGCTATACCGCTCCAGTGGCGGCAAACTAATGGTGTCGGTGAAAGCGCCGCAAGAATCTATCGTAAAATACGTGATGGCGTTGGTGACCAAGTTCGTGGCAATTATTTTACAATTAAAAGTTCCTGAACTTGTTCTAATATTCAACTTCACATTATTAACCGAACCGGTATTGATATAGTTAACACTGTACAGGATCGGCTTGCCACACACGGAAGTGTCCGGGCTACAGTTTTGACAAACAGGCACAGCAGTTGAGTCTACACCGGGAACAACAAAACAGGTGTCTTTAAATAAAGGCTTATTGCACTGTTGAAGTCCGTTCCAAATTATAGCGGAGATCGAGTCTTCAAACTGTTCCCGGAAAAATTGATTCATCGATCGTGTACCCGTTAATGTTAGAGTATCAAAGCCAAGGTTATTCGCCTGCTGTTTCAATTTTACAAACTGGCTACATGCACAGGTATCAATGACATTTGTGGCATTGGCGAAAAGTGGAGGATTCAATTCAAGAGGCTTTGGAAAACCAATGGAATAGGCATTGCAAAAATATTGCGTTGAAGCTGCGGTGTCGATTCCATTATTTGCGAAGACCGAATGGATCACCTGCTCAAAGTTTTTCGGGTACCCGGCAAATGTGGGATTAACATTTGAAGCACCATACGGGTGCCGCGGCGAAGTTGAATTGACGCACACCAGTTCCATGCCATCCAGTATTTGATTTAGGATATTATAAACCTTGATTTGATCGCCGCTGGTTCCTGTAGCCAGCAATGCCACCAGCGATTCGCATTGCAGCAATTGCGCTTTCCAAATTGGGCGTTGGGCCTTACAGCGATCGGTTGTATCTGTTACAGATGCCAGTTGCGCCAGGGATGCTGTTTCACCGTCAAGCAGCGCGCTGAAATTTCTCCACTCGTGTTGTTGACCAAGTTGACGCAGGGTGGCAAAACGAAGTTGTTTTCCCTGGTGTAAGAGTGAATCCAGATCCGGCTTATTTGCCGGGAACCGGGACGTGATGTATGACATCACCAAATCATATCGAAATCCGAGGTAGAGCGTTCGAAAATGTTCCCAGGCTTTATTTTTTTCTGCCGGGTCGGTGATCAACGGATCAAGGCGATCTTTTAGCTGGCTCAATATACAGCCGGGCTTTTCCAGGCTATCTTTTGTGGAGCAGAGGACGGTGGCGTTGGCAAGTTGCCAGATTGATGGACCGCTATAACTATTGTTGTCAATTACTACCCCGTCAAAGATTCGGGTAGCCATCATTGCTTTTGCGGTAGTGTTTCCCGGCAGGATGAAAAAAGGATCATTTCTTTGCGAGGGATAAGGCTGTACGTTAGCAAGGTTTAAAGGATTTAAGTAGCCCGAATCAACAGCCTGCTGGTAGGTGTCGCATTGCTCAACCTTGTCTAACCATTCGAAAGCCGGTCGAAGATAAGTTTCGGCAAATTGCAGGAGTTGGTATTCAGGATGCCGGGTCACCAGGCTATTCGACCATTGCTGCTGGAATAGATTCGTGAATGTGGGAGCTGTAACTGTGTCCAAAATTTGCTGCCCTGTTGAAATGTGCCCATGAACACTGCTATCTGGCCAATCATCAATATTTAAGTAATAGTGACGGCCATCTTCCAGTAATGGTTCCAGGTAGTACGGCACCCGCATTGCGGGAATACCATGCAGTATATAAGTATCGGAAAAGATATTGTACTTCGCTTCCGCCAGACTCAAGTCTGTCGCCGTGCCACCTGGCCGTTTTATCTCACTCACAGGAAGACCATACTGCCCGGAACCCGCGGCCATATCGTCCAGTAATTGCTGCCGGTAATTTTGCAGGCTACCTAGTTCCTGTCTTATATTTCCGCAGGCGCTCGCACATTCAAGGGAATCTGAAATATAGTACCTGCGGATCGCTGAATCATAATCGACGTTGGCTGGACTAATATTAAGAGATGACAAGTATCGCGTACGATATTCTGCAAAATTTGAAACGCTGGTTTTACAACTATCGCAGGTGTTATTTGCTGATTGCTCATCATTGCAAAGTGCAGCCAACTGCAGCGACGCATAAATCGAATCATATAACTGCTGCTCCGTACTGCAGAGAAATTGACTCAGTGCATCCTGCCTGCGAAGTTCATATATCGAATCATTTATGGTCAGCGTTTTGCGAATAATATATGAGCCAATGCTCAATGTATCAGAGAAAGAAATCCGCCTGGCGTTGGCGAAACCTTCGCCGCTAAAACCAACAGCACTGTCGCAGGTAAAAGGCTGCATGGGTTGAAGGTTGTTGAAGCGTCGAATCCTGGCTAAACTGTCTCCGCAGGCTTCAGACTTTATAGAAATTTCGAGATCATATTTACAATCGAAACAAACTTGCTGGCTATCGCAATTTAAAAACCGCAACATCGCGGGTTCCAATTCATAGACAAAATCATATTTAGTATTTGGCGCAACTACCAGAATTGTACTTACAGATTCAACTGCGCGCTGTTTTACGATGTTGGTTTCACAAGTTAAGAGGCTGTCATAAATGACTCCTGCTTTCGGATAGTCGCTGCTGTTACTGATATCCTGCATACCTGCCACGGTACCACCAGCCAGCGCCGTCGCCACAGTTCTCCCTTGCATATCAATATAATTAACACTCAACTGTTGATTTGGATCCTGCACCATATTTTTACCGTAGTGGCTGGCAACCCCAGCCTCGGTACCAAACAAAGCATCTAGTTCTGCCTGGGAGGGCTTACCATACCAATACTTTGTTTCATGCCCTGAGCCCAGCTGGTGAGATGGCCCTACTCCACCCTGACTCCTCACTCTCTCACTGGCATCATCCATAAAACGAGTCTCAGTGTACGCATAACCGTGAGCGTTCGGTATAAATGCTGCTTTCGATTCAATACTCAGCCAGTCATTATTACCTGAATAGTATTTTCCGGTGCCGGTAGTGGTATCCAATGCAGGTGAGGCTGCACAAGCGACCAGGCTTAAATCAAAGTATTTGGCCGGATCTTCGTACTGCGACAAGGCACCCTGGCCCACGGGTTGCTGACCGACAAACCGATTGAAGTCTTTGAAATAATGAATGGTATTAGCGAGTGCGGGAGTTGGGAGAATTTGAATGTTCGGCCTGCCTTGTAAATCGTAGATCGTTTCCGCGACCACTGTATTCTTCGAGCCATTGTCTTTCGTTACGGACTGCCGGTTCCTTAGGCTCCCATCGAAATATTGAACTACTGTTTTCAATTTAGCATTCTCGGCAAACCCGGTACTGCTCTGCCAGTTCAAATTGCCTTCATGTCCATTAACCGCATAAAGTTTAGCGGGTGACCAGGGGCCGGTAATGAGGTTGCCGTTGCTTTTTCGAAGTACAGGCCGAACCCTAAAAAATAAGTTCCCGGAGGGATACAATAAAGGAATCTGGTAAGTTTCTTTTCCAAAATCAATATCAACACGAGTGCCATTATTCGTAAAAATATTTCCGGGATTCTCGAGATCATAGGAATAATTGTCAAGCATGTTGCTGTCAATAAAAGCCCACTCCAACTGCGACAAATTATAATGTTCATGGGGCCACATCCACGAAACTTTTAACTCATCCGGTCGGTCTAAACTTTCAGTTTCTGTTTCAGCGATGAAGGAACCCGGACTAAAGGTCGTGGGTCCAAGCGAATGGAAATATTGCGATACCTGGATGTCATTATCCAATTGTAAAACAGCGCTGGGATTCCATCCGTTTGCGCCGGAAATTGTAAGGTTTTGAACAGTTAGTTTTACAACCGATGCGGCTTCCGGCAATACGATATACGCCCTGACATTATACGAAATCCCAGTCGTCGTGTCAAAGTTTACGACAAGTGTTTTAGCGGGCTGAGTTGAAACCTGCCCGTTAATGGTGAGTTCGAGATCGAAGTTGACCGTGGCTGTAAAAGGAGATGCGAAAAAGGTCCGGGCGCTATCGACCTCGCGAATGTAAAAGGATATAATGTTTGTGATCTTCCGCTCGTCTTCACCCATCGGACTGTACGTTGATATGCTGAAGGAGTCTGCTGCTATCGAGGCACCGATCAATTTCGAAGATATTGTTGGCAGTACTCTTCCCCCGTCCCATTGCGCCATTAAGCAGGTCGGAAACATGGTCGTTGCGAGCATCACAAAAAATAGTCGGATCAAAAATCCAGTGCGCATAGGGTCAAACGTTATTTTTTATTTTCTGGAAAGGTGTTTTTTTTCTTAAGAACTTCCCTAAACTCTGATCTAGGAACGAAGCTTTCTTCAATTTGCCCCCGACAGGTCATTAGCTGATGCTCATCAAAGGGGATTAACTTTCTATTTGGCAAACGATGTAGGAAGTGAATGCTCAATGACTTTGAATACAGGTCTTCTCGTCATCAGATCATTATCATCTGCGGTTTAT
>JAURWD010000188.1 GCA_030655145.1 Ferruginibacter sp. | reverse complement strand
TCAGTTGACCCCAGCTTTGGAACTGGCGGCAGCATCAACCTCGACGGGTCGTTCTTTAGGGGCAACATTAAGATCAAAGGCATCGATGATAAGATCCTGCTTGCTTTCGCTTCGCCAGCTGCCGGTACGGGCAACATTGGACTTAGCCTGGCAAGATTCACCAATAACGGAGCCGTTGACCTGAGTTTTAATGGAACGGGCCGGGTATTCACCGGGTTTACAGCAGGCGAAAATCCAGTGCCTGTGGCCATCGAGCGCAATGCTGACCGGTTCATCATTGGTGGACACCTTAACAACACAGCAGGAACCCGCTTCTTCCTCCAGCGCTACAATTCAAACGGCTCACTCGACAATAATTTTGATGCTGACGGTAAACAGGTAACGGGGTTAGCAGGTTACAGTCTTACCCTTAACGAAATGAGGATCCTCGGAACCCGCCTGTTCTTATATGGCCTGGGCGTTAACGGCCTTACACCTTCACCCCAGGGAATCACCGCCAAATATTTGCTCGAAGAAGCTGCGGGCTCCTTTTCCTGCGTAGCAGATAAAACCTTAAATACAAAAACCGGTGCCTGTTCTGCAGTCGTTACGGGAATCGACCCGGTGAATGTGCTCGCAGCTGACCTGGCGAAGATCCAATACACATTCAGCGGGGCAACCACCGGTACCGGCAAGGGAACAGCAAGTGGTAAAAGTTTCAACAAAGGCGTCACCACGGTAACGTATACACGCGCAAGTCCTGCAGCAACCTGTTCATTTAAAATTACGGTCATCGATAAAGAATTACCGGTGATCGGTGCTATCTATGCAACACCTGTTAACATTTGGCCGGCCAATGACAAAATGATACTGGTGACCCTCACTTATACAGTGAAGGACAACTGCGGAACGGTAAATTCAGTTTTGACTGTTACATCCAATGAGCCTGATGGAACCGGTCGCAGGGGTGATATACCGGCCGACATCAAAATACTTAGTAACCGCCAGGTACAGCTTCGTGCAGAGAGTTGGGAGAAAGTTAGTAAACGCTTCTATACCCTCACAGTAGCTTCTATAGATGCTTCTGGCAATAAAGCGACGAGGTCTCTTATAGTAAGGGTTAGTAAGGGTGGAGCGGTTGCCCGAGATCTCAGTTCTCCTTTCACATTGGAAGAAGAAGTAACAGGGCTGCAGGTAAAAGTTTTGCCAAATCCTGCTACAGATCATTTTACTATTTTGACGAATAGCAACAGCAGCGAAAAAATATCTCTGCGGGTACTGACTTCTTCAGGAAGTCTCCTCGAAAAAAGAAATGGTTTACCCGCTAAAGGACAATTACAGGTTGGACAGGCATACCTGAACGGTGTGTACCTGGCTGAGTTTATCCAGGGCACTGAAAAGAAAGTAATAAGGCTGGTGAAGTTGCCGTAAGCAGGAACTAAAAAACTACATACAAAAAAGGGCCGTATCCGTACTGCCCTTTTTTATTGAGTACAACCCGGTGATAGTTCGCTCGTGTGAATTATTTCCGAGCGGGCAACCAGGATGCGACAGCAATACCCTAGCTGGCAAGCATGAACCGGATCGTAGCACAAGCTACCGGGAGACAGTAGATTGATTTTTAGTAAGACGGAGGAGAACTTCCTGCTGATAGTCTAAACCCCGCGACTACAAGCGCCCGTTTTAGCTTTCCCGCTTATATCCATCCTGGTTCAAATGGAAAGATTTTCCGAAAGCCTTCTTGTATTTTTTGATGTATTCCGAAGGATTGATGCCAAATAGTTTTGCGAATTGTTCCCGGAAATATTTGCTGCTGTTGAAGCCAACGCGGGTAGCGGCTTCATTTACATTAGTGTCGGTGTTGATGAGCAGTTCTGCCGCTTTACGGAGGCGGATAAAACGAATGAACCCATTTACAGACTGGCCGGAAATGGACTTCACTTTTTTGTACAGGTTAGAATGACTCATGCCCAACGCAGAGGCAAGCGTGCCAACATTAAAGTTTTCATCATCAAGGTGTTGTTCCACCACTGCTATGCATCGTTCGAGAAACTCTTTGTATTCCGCTGAGATCTTCAGTGGATTTTTTTGCAGGGTGATCTCGTTGTAAAAATAATGTTGCAGACTGCTGCGACTCTTTAATAAGTTGAGCACCCGCGCAACAAGCAATTCCTTTTCAAATGGCTTTGTGATGTAATCATCTGCCCCCCCTTCCACGCCGCGAAGCCGGGCTTCCAGCGAAGATTCAGCAGTCAGTAAAATCACGGGGATATGGTTTAGGGCCGGATCCGCCTTAAGGCTTTTGCAAAAATCTATCCCGCTAAAGCCGGGCATTTTTACATCGCTGATAACCAGGTCTGGCAGGTATTTAGTTGCCAGCAGCAGTCCGTCTTTACCGGTATCGGCCACGTGAACAGTAAATTTCTCCCGGAAGACCTGGGCAATGTAATCCTTCATCTGTTTGTCATCGTCCACTACCAGCAACGACTGCTGCTCATGTATCAGCGATTCCATTTCCGCGGCTTTTTCCGTGGGTCGCAAATAACTGATACCAGGCTCCTGCCCTTCCACTAGTTCTGATAACAACCCCGCATCTTTCTGCGAGTCCTCCTCTATGAGTTGCGGACCAAGGTGCTCCTTTCCCTTTAAGAGCTGGATAAAAAATTTAGTGCCTTCATTTGGCTTACTCTCGTAGAATATTTTTCCTTTGTGGCCATCAATAAATTGCTTCACCAGGTACAGACCAATACCAAAGCCGGCCTTGTACGGCACACCTGCCTGTTGAACCTGGTAGAACCGGTCGAATAATTTGTCCCCCGTCTCTTTTGGAATTCCATATCCATTGTCAGACACAGTCACTTCAACATCTTCCTGACGGTCGTTCACCGACATCAAGATTTGCCCGCCGGTTGGCGTGTATTTGAGCGCATTTGAAATCAGGTTGTAGAGTACTATTTCTATTTTCTCCCGGTCTACATACAGTTCCAGGTTTTCACTATCGCATCGGAACCTGTACCCAATATTGAGCGCCTTGGCCTGGTGTACAAAAGCATGAAATACCTCCTGGCACAGGCTACTGAAGTTCACATGCGTAACGCGTAGCTGGTCAACGCCTGTATCGGCCTTCCTGAAAAGCAACAGCTGGTCTACCAGGCTAAGTAATCGCCGGGCATTGCGATACACCAAATTGAGCTCTCCGGCATCCTGGGTGTCATCTTCTTTGGCCCGTTGCAATAATTCCTTGATCGGGTTTGAGATCAGCGTAAGCGGCGTTCGAAATTCATGGGAGATGTTCGTGAAGAAGGACAATCTTTTTTCATTGATCTCTTTTTCAGTTTCATTAATAATGCGTTCTGTTTCTCTTTCGGCCCTTTCTTTCTCGGCACTCAATTTCGCCAGTCGTATTTCATAAGCCAGTCGTGCCTGGTTGGTGCGATAGCGTTGATACAATACAATTGCGCCTGCGGCGAGAAAAATATAGAATGCGTAGGCCCACCAGGTACGGTACCAGGGCGGTAACACCACCACTTTCAATCGCACTTCCTGCGGGTTCCAAATGCCTTCGGCGTTGGTGGCCTTGATGCGCAAGGTGTACGTTCCTTCACTCAGTTTTGTGTAAGTGGCTGTGCGTAAATTACCACTGTAGTTCCAACTTTTATCCCAGCCTTCCAAATAGTAAGCATACGATATTTTTCCGGGAGCCGAATATTCGAGTGCTGCATAATCAAAAGAAAGGATCGCCTCATTGTAGGGAATGCTTACGGCAGCGATCTTATCACCATTGAAAGAACTGATGTATTGATTGTTGATCGCGACAGCAGCATTGTTGATACGTAACCCGGTGATCAGGGTTACAGGGTTGTAATTCCGCGTCTGGATGTTATTGGGGTTGAAAATATTAAATCCCTTCACCCCACCAAAAACCATTTCCCCGGAGCGCAGGCGCAGGGCTGCATTGTAACTAAACTGGTTGCTCTGCAAGCCATCTTCCTGGTAAAAATTTTTAAAGGTTTTTTGTGCCAGGTCAAACCTGGAAAGGCCATGAAACGTACTCAACCACAGATGCCCGATGTCATCTTCAAGAATAGTTAAGACAGAATTATTGCAGAGGCCTTCCGCGTCAGTGTACCTTTTGAAGGCCTGGCCGGTTGCGGCGTCAAATAATATGAGCCCAAGGCCTTCTGTGCCTAGCCACAGATTTCCTTTTTTATCCTGGTGAATAGCC
The DNA here is from genome assembly GCA_030655145.1 of Ferruginibacter sp. Taxonomy (GTDB): domain Bacteria; phylum Bacteroidota; class Bacteroidia; order Chitinophagales; family Chitinophagaceae; genus Ferruginibacter. Next base: position 30,446 of record JAURWD010000188.1, on the reverse strand, counting down.
CGAACAGGTTTGGTGATCTCGTAGCGGATGTAGGTCTTATTTTGTTTATCAACTTTAAACAGGCCGTAAGGTGTACCCGCCCAAAGCGTTCCCTGCCGGTCCTCAGCCAACGAATAAATGTCTACCGGATCCTGGCAAAACACTTCGAACCTGTTTGTTGCCCTGTTAAATAAAAACAAGCGACCGTTTCCGTAGGTACTCGCCCACAAATTCCTGTCCCGGTCTTCATATAACGTCCACGCATACTTGTAAACTTCACCGGTTACCTGGTTGATGCAGGGATAATGAATAAAAGTTCCGGTTGATGGATTAAACTTATTGATACCGCCACCAAAAGTTGCGAGCCATAAATTACCAAGATGGTCCTCGAGAAAACTCGGGACAGAGTTATGGCTCAGCGAGCGGTCATCACCCTCGCGATGACTGTAATTGGTAAACCGATTTTGATCCCTGTCCCAACTGCTAAATCCAGCATTATCAGTTCCCACCAGGATGCGTTGCTCCTTGCCTTCATAAAACGCCGAAACAAGGTTACTCACCAATGAGTTGGGTGAAAGCGGGTCATGGGAAATTGTTTGAAATTTATTTTTTTGAGGATCGATGATGTGCAGACCACTTTTTAAAATGCCAACCCATTTCCTTGATTCATTGTCCTCGTAGATCGCGGAGATCTCTTCGCCCACAGAAGGAGTTGCTTTTTCGCGGGGGGACACATAGCGCGTGTCGCCGGTTGCGGGGTTCACAATGTGGATGCCTCCTCCCTCCGTACCAACCCATAAATTTCTCAGCCGGTCAAGTGTCAGTGAAACAATCACTTTCGTGCGAACCTTCGTCGTGGTAGTTTGAAAAGTCTGCGTAGACAGGTTGAATTTATAGAGCCCGGAAGGCGTACCGATCCAGAGGTTCTCCGCGTCGTCAAGTACCATACAGTTGGCTTCCGTCACTTCGCGGTTGATCACCTGGATGATCTTCGCCCGATCGTTGTAGAGACATAAGCCCAATTCGCGAATGAACAACCAAACGCGTTGTTGTTTGTCGATCACCAGCGATTGCACATCGTCGCGGCAAATTCCTTTCAGGTCCTGCGCACAGGGCACCTGGAACGCTACATCCGCCCCCTCGCGCTGTACAAGCAACCCGCCGTCATTCGTGCCGATAAACATATTGCCTTTGGCATCCGCCCTGATGGAATTGATATTGAAAGGAATGCGCACCTTTTGTTGCATGTGGTACGGCACGTAAAAGCCCGTTCGAAACTTCGAGGTGAGGTTATTATAAATACTGATGCCCTGCCCGGTACCAATCCATAGATTATTCTGGCGGTCTTCGCCAATGGCGTTGATGTAATTGTGTGCGAGCGAAGTTGTGTCGTTGATCTTATTGCGGAACACTTTAAAATCATACCCGTCATACCGGTTTAGGCCGTCGTAAGTGCCAAACCACATAAACCCGTTATGATCCTGGTAAATACATCTTACTGAATTGTTTGATAAGCCTTCTTCAATACCGAGATGCGTAATGGCAACCGAATCGGTCGCGAAGCAAAGCCCCGGCCGCAGCGCAATAAGGGCCAGCAACACAAAAACAGCGACACGCAACAGCCCGGTATGTTTATGGAAATTCAAGTTATATAACAATTAAACCCGCACATGAAAAGGCAATCTATTAAACTTTACGCACAATCTCCCGCGGGAGATCACACATAATAAAGTGGTGTCATATCAATAAAAGAGAGCGTTAACTGCATTCTATAACAGGCAAATATTGAGTTCAAGATTGCCACTGAGGGGTTGCATTTAGAAACATGCAAATGGACAATAACCCCCCGATAGCAAACAACATTATGACCTGTTCTTATTTTTCCGGCACCAGTTGATCCAGGATGGGTTTAGCAAGGCCGGAAAGGGTTGTTTGCCCGGGCTTCAACAGTTCGAAGACGGTAATGGTGTTCTCTCCTTTTTTCAACCATTCAACAGGAACGTACAGGGTCTGTTGCGGTCCGATGCTCCAGTACCTGCCGAGGTTATGACCGTTGATCCAGGCCACACCCTTGCCCCAATTGCGCATGTCTAAATAGCTATCCCCCGGCGTTGGAAGGTTGAAAGTTCCTTGCCTGATGATTGGTGAGCCAGGCTGTTTTTTCGTTGTAAGGTTCAACTTTTTTAAATCATCAAAAGGAAATGAATACATCTCCCAGTTATTGAGCTCTTTGCCATCCAGGTACACGGCTTGTGTAATTCCTTTTATATTCTGCAACATGTATTTTCCGAAATTGATACGGCCCATATTTTCTACGAGGATGTCAAGCATTACAGGACCACGCGGCAGCGGCAGAAAGATGCTATCGCGGTGGGTCCGCCTATCCAGCGTACCAATTTGTTTTCCATTTACATACACAACGGCATAATCGGCAAGACTGTCGATGTTCAGCATGCCTGGTTTGGCGTTGGTCAATTTGGTGCGGTAGAGAATGTATCCATAGGCCTGGTTCAGCGCTTCAAAACTTAATGGCTTTATTGAGCGTACCGGTGTGGGAAGCTTAAGGTATTTGTCTGCTGAAAACCTAACGGCTGGAAGTGTTATGGCCCGCTTCGGCGCAGGCACGGGTGGCAGTACCTGGCCCGGCGCAAGGTGCTTTTCAATTACCCGGCGAAACTCCATGAATTTGTGCGTTGCATTACCTGCTTCATCCAGCGGTGCATCGTAGTCATAACTGCTGATCTGCGGTTCGTAAGGCGATTCGTCTTTTCGATTGGCGCCATTCATAAAGCCACGGGTAGTACCGCCATGAAACATGTACATGTTGATAGAGATGCCCGCAGCCAGTACAGCGTCGAGTTTTGGCGCATACTGTTCTGCCGGAACAGTATGGTGCTTTTCGCCCCACCAGTCAAACCAGGCAGGGTACCATTCAGCAATAAAAAACGGCCCCTTGCCCCCGTGATGCTCGCGGGTGATCTTTTTAACAGCCGAAGGATCGTCGAGGCCATTTACAGCAGGAAAAATTCCTGGCAGGTAACCTTTGGCCAGGTCTGATGCCGGATCGCAAGTGTAGAGCAACCCATCAAAGCCGGCCGCAATGAACATGCTACGGTTGATGTCCAGGTACTCCTTGTCGCTGCCGTAAGAACCGTACTCATTTTCTATCTGTACCATCAAAATATTTCCCCCGTGATTCACCTGAAAGGGCGCCAATTGCTTTCCAACAGCATCAATGTATTTTTTATACTCAGCCAGGTAGTTAGGGTCTTTGCTACGCACGGTTAGGTTCTTTTCCTTTTGTAACCAGTATGGGTATCCGCCAAACTCCCACTCGGCACATACATAGGGTGATGGACGGAGTATCACCCACAAGCCCTCTTCCTGGGCAATACGCACAAACTGCGCTATGTCATTGTTTCCTGAAAAGTCGAAATTTCCTTTTTGTGGTTCGTGCAGGTTCCAGAAAACATAGGTACCGATCGTATTCAGTCCCATGGCTTTGGCCATGCGCATCCGTTGGCGCCAGGCTTCCTTCGGCACACGTGGGTAATGCAGTTCCCCGGATATTATTTGGAAGGGCTTCCCATCCAGCAGGAAGGTGGAGTCCCCCAACATAAAACTATGTTTTGCTTTTTGCGCATGACCGCCGATTGAAAAAAGCAAAGCGCTAATGATCAGTAAACCAAATGTGCTTTTTTTCATATTACTGAGAGGTATTACGGTATGAATTATTTAGCTGTTTGAATGGCAACCGTTGTTGGCGCTAAGCCCGGAGAAGTGATGGTAACTGTTACGGTACCCCGCACACCGGTCGACTGAATATATGCCAGCAATTTTCCATTGAAGGCCTTTCGTTTGTTCGACCTGTAGTCTTCATGGCTTGCAAGGTCACCAGCCTCCAGGCCTAGCAATTTTGCGGGGCCAGTAACCGTAACCGTTAGTTCGTTCGCTGCTTCATATACAAGATTTCCCGCAGCATCCCGGAACATGATTTCGAGGTGAGCGAGATCTTTTTTCCCCGCGATGAAATATTTTTTGTCGGCTACCGTAACAATGGATTTAGCTTCACCGGCCGTTACCAATTGCTCAGTTTGTACCACTTTTCCGTTGGTAAACCCTTTCACCACAAGCTCTCCTGTTTGGTATGGTATGGTCCAGCTGAGGCGGGCAGCTCCTGTATCCGATTTGGATTTTCTGCCGAGGGAGTTTCCATTCAAAAACAACTCAGCTTCATCGAGATTAGTAAGGCAGCTGATCCTAACTGTATCGCCTGCATCCCAGTTCCAGGACGGCTTTGCCATACGCCTGCCCCTGCCACCCTGCTCGCCGCGTTGCCGCGAAACGACCAGGTGTAACACCGGCTTTTTCACCCATAAAACCTGGCGGGCATAAAAATCAATTTTTGGAAACCCCGCAAGGTTTAGCAAGCCAGCGCCACTGCTGCGAGTAGGCCAGCGACCTGCCTCGCCCATGAAATCGAACCCAGTCCATAAGAACTGTCCAAAAATATTCCTGCTCGTATCAACCGCCATCCAGGCGTCTGCGCCTTTGCCGTTCTCACTGCCATAGATGATTCGATTTGGATAGGCCTGGTGATCTTCAGCGTAGCGATATTCCTGGTAATTATAACCAACCAAATCGAGGAGGCCGGGATAGCTGGTGGTGTTCGACATTACCACTCCCGCAAGGGCGGCAGTGATCGGCCGCGTGGTGTCGGCTTTTTTTGCAATGGTCACCAATTGTTGAGCAATCTCACCCAAGCGACTTGCGGGCGGATGATCCGGAAGCTGGCCCTTTCCAAAGATCTGCGGATTGCGGCCGGTATTCAATATTTCGTGGGTGTAAGGATCGTTCGGGTAGTCGATCTCGTTACCAATACTCCACATGATGATGGAGGGATGATTCTTGTTTCGTTCGATCATATCTGTGAGGTCACGCCCGGCCCAGTCTTTAAAATGCTCACTGTAGCCGTCATTGCCTGGCTTCCCAACGTTCCAGCCCGCGATCCACTTATTCTTCCCTGCCTCCCATTCATCGAAAGCTTCATCCTGCACAAGAAATCCCATGGAGTCGCACAGCTCGTAGAGATAATCCTGGTGTGGATAATGACTCATCCGTATGGCATTACACCCAACTTCCTTCAATTTCTCCAGCCGCCGCGCCCACACTTCGCGTGGCACCGCGGCTCCCAGGGCTCCGGCGTCATGGTGAATACACACACCTTTCATTTTCATGTTCTCCCCATTCAGGAAAAAACCTTCGTTCGCGTCAAAGCGAATGGTTCTGAACCCAACCTCCTCGGTGTACTCATCTACTTTCTTACCATTTTGAAGTACGGTTGTAGTCAGCGTATATAGGTTCGGGTTATCCACCGACCAAAGCGCCGGTTGCTGTACCTGCAGGCTTAAGCCGGCAGGCTGCGTAGCCTGGCTCTTTATAGAAATGCTTTTCTTCGCAGAAGCTACAACCGAAGAGCCTTTCGTGAGCTTGGACTCCACAACAATATTTGCCGTAGCGGGCGATGTATTTTTTACGGAAATGGTCACAGCAGCAGTGGCGCTTTGCTTCGATACTGTCGGAGTGGTGAAGCGGGTGCCCCAGAGGTCAATGTGAACCGGACTTTTTGTAACGAGGTAAACATTCCGATAGATGCCCGACCCGGGGTACCAACGTGAGTCTGCAAATTTTGTATGATCAACTTTAACTGCCAGTACATTCCTGCCTTTTTTTAAGTGCGGCGTCAGGTCGTATTGGAAAGGGATATACCCGTTGGGGTGTTTACCCAGCAAATGGCCGTTGAGCCACACCTCGCTGTTCTTGTAAACCCCATCGAAATAAATAAACAGTTTTTTTCCGCCCACAACCGCGGGCTGGTCAAATGTTTTGCGGTACCAGCCAATGCCGCCCGGTAAAAAGCCGGTGCCGCTCGCCCATTCCTGGCTAAAGGGGCCTTCAATACTGTAATCGTGGGGCAGCTCAACTGTTCTCCATGCTTTATCATTGATAGTATCGCTTTCGCCATTCGAGACTTCTCCTTTGTAGAATTTCCAGCCCTCGTTGAAGAGGGCCGTCTGCCGTGGTGACTGCGCCCTTGACTCCAAACCGGGCATTAGAAAACAATAGCAAATCACATAGATCCTGAAAAGTTGTTTCATTGGTATTTTCTTTTAAATTGATGAACTGCGTGGCATCTGTAAACTGCTGAATTCGCAACGCAAGTCTTGTATGGTTGGTTGCAGGGTGATAAATCATTTCAGTCAATGATGAAAGAAACCACGGCTTCGGCGGGCACTTTCAACTCATCCGCCGCTGCAATATTTTTATGCAGATTGCCCGTTTCATTGGTCGTATATGTTCTGAGCAAGGTACCCTTCGGCAAGGCAGTTGTTTGTTGTTTAATGGCAATGGCCTTTGCCTGCTTCGTAGGATTTACAATGACAATCACCTGCTTGCCTTTGTCACTGCGAAAAGCTGAAACACAGAGATCCGTATTATTAACGGTGGCGGATATACGCTGCATTCCTGGCCGTAAAAACAAACTGTAATTACCCATGGCCCATAACATTTTGCTATCAGAATAAGCGCCATCTTTTTCACTCTTTTGTATATAGACCAACCCGTCTTTATAATCATACGCCGACAAGGCTGTCCACCAATCCCAGGCGGAGGCATTGGCTGCCACTAAATCCTGGTACACGACTTTTGCGAGGTACAGCGCGGCATTCATTCCCAGATCTTTTTGCTCACCCCTGATCTCGCCGGCGTTATCGCCCAGGATGCAATATTCCGATTGCCAGAAGGCCAGGTTGTTGATGTCGCTAATCCGGCGCTGCACGGCTTTGCGCAATAGCAGTGCCGTGTCCAGGGGTGAGGTTGTAAAGTAGCTATGCGAAGCAATGGTGCGACTAACATTGGTTAAATCACCAACGAACTGAGGCGAAGCAGGATCAAAAAACGCATTAACCTGGTTGCCCTTCCCGGGCTTGTCACCATCGTGTAAGAGGTATGTGTGCTGACCAGCTTCGGTGATGACCAGTTGTGTATTGAGCTGATTTTCCTGGAATGTTTTGCTGAATGTTTTTGTTAAGGCGCTGATCTCGGCGTTTGTATAGGGACAACCTTCCTGCGTGCCATCGCTCCAGTCCCACTGGGGTTCATTTACCGGGCTGAGGTAATCGATCTTGATCCCACTTGCCCGTTCGAGGTGGTTGATGGCAGCCACCGTGTAGTCTGCGAAGTCCTGGTATTTACTGCTGTCGATATTTGACCTGCCTTTTGGCGCATACGCCTTTCCGTTACGTGTAAACTGAATGGGCGGACTATTATAAAAAGCCAGGAACTGTTGAACACCCCGTTGCTTTGCGGCCTGGAGAAACCAGTTTTGTGCTGCCAGTTTTGGATCCTGTCCCAGGGTTAATGCTGCCCTGCGCCATTCGTCCGGGATACCACTTTTAGCACCTTGTTCGGCGCTTCCGGCGCCCAGGTTGTAGCGCCACATGCTGAGCCCAATGCCTTTCGGATTTCCGTTGAGCAAAGTATCTGTGCTAAATAACCAATCGGCGATCGTATTTTTTTTTGCTGCGGGCCAGCCACCCGCAAACTGTCCGGCCCATGCATCGGAGGCTCCAAAATGCCCAATAACCTGGTAGCGCACGGTGCTGTCCAAAACAATGACTGCATGTTCTGGCTGCTGCCCGGCCATCCTGTTAAACGGCACGAAGAACAGCAGCAGGAAACATACATGCTTCGACACAAGATCCCGGTTTTTCTTATTTATAAGTTGTTGCATCTGGCTCCAGGTAAAGATTTGAAGCAGTTTGTTGTTGATAGATTATTGCAAAGCGATCTTCCATTGTTGATTGGCGCCGTTATTCCAATGCCACTGAATGATGTTGCCACCGTTGCTCACTGAACCACCGTTTACGTCGAGCGCCAGCTCACTATTTTTATTGATGATTTTATAATATCCAAATCCAATGTCTGTGATCTGCCATTGTTGGTTGGCTCGCCCGGAATAATCCCACTGCGTGATGCTGGTGCCCGCGACGTTGGATCCTTCGCTTACCTCCAGCGCTTTGTTGCTGTTTCGGTTTATTATTTTGAACCATCCATCGCCGTCGGCCATTATTGCCCATTGCTGGTTCTGCTGCGCCAGGTAATCCCACTGAATTATATTGGCCCCATTGGTGGTAGCACTACCATTCACGTCTAAAGTTTTTTCGCTGTTCCTGTTCACAATGCGCTGAAAGGTTCCAGGTTGGAAACTGGCGTACAATGGATCCACCGACCCTGTACCCCAGGCATATTGTAGCCGCGTAAAACCGGAAGTGTTATTGACATCCAGGCTGGTGCCATTTAACGAAAACATGCTATAGCTGTCACCTGCTCTTAATCCTGGCCAATACATGCTACCCATCCCAAGCTCGTGCAATTGATTCGTCATTCCCTGGAAATAGGTGATCTCTGCATCCGATCCGGGATGTTCTAAATAATTCTTCCCATTTGTCATAGGAACACCAAATTCCGTTGTGATCGTTCGTTCAGGATGATTGATCGAGCGCAGCGGCAATTCCCAATCGGCTGTTGTTTTACTATTGGCAAACCAGGAATAAAAATGAAACGATAGCAGGCACCCGTTGAAACGGTTATCCGACCCAATTGAATTTACATCTGTCGCATACCCCACACCATCCAGGATAACCCGTCGTTTTGGTAAGGCCGGAAAGCGGGTGAGAAATTCTGCGTACAACGTTTTTAGGTCGCTGACACTGTATCCGTGTGGTTCATTGAAAACTTCGAAATAAATATTGCCATTGTTGCTGAAGTTCGCCAACACATTCGTCCACATCAACCAGAAGGTAGCGGTATTATCGACAATCCCGTCTTTTGAAGAAGCACCCTCCCAATAGGCCAGGATAACCTTCATGCCTTTACCGGCAGCAGCCGAGATCACCGAGGAATAGCGTGGCCACCACGTTTGTAAAACGGTCGCCGGGTTTACCGGAAAGCGCACGGTGTTTATTCCTTTCGCCTGGAGGGCGGAAAGAATTTTCCCTGCCTTCTCTTTCATGACAGTTTCGTCATCCATTGCATTTAATCCCGAAAGGATCAGCCAGTCATCGGCAAAATTGTCGCGGGGATCGGCCCAGTTTACGCCTTTAAAATTTTTTGTTGAAGTAGTAACTGTATCACTACTTGCAACGACCGGGTTGATGGCAGGCTCAACAGTTGTGCCGACCTTGCCATCTTTCTTACAACCAAGCAGGCAGATCAGCATCATACTAAAAAACAACTTATTCATAAAGGCAAACAACTTTTTAGCATGAAGAATTTGTTATAAAAGAAAAACCGTAGAAACGGTTTTTCGTGTCTGATGACGATTGCTATATGAGAAAATTTATCGTGATCATAATGTTTGACCGTCTATATTAATATCCCGGATTTTGTTCAATTTTGTTTTGTGAAGCCTGGATCTCCGCACGTGGAATTGGGAGCCAGTAATGTTGGTTCTGGAAAGCCCTGCCATCTAAAGCAACTTTCTGTGCATAGTTAAAAGTTGAACCCGACTTGGTAATGTTGATACCATAGGCCGGTTTATTCTCTGTGACGTCTGCAATCTTCCAGCGACGTACATCATAGAAACGGTGCTCTTCAAAAGCAAGCTCTATCCTTCTTTCCTTGCGGATCGCAGTACGCATGGCAGTTTGAGACATCCCTGTCGGGAGCCCAGGCATGCCGGCGCGGCTCCGTATTTGGTTGATCGCTGCACGGGGAGATAAGGTGGTGCCAGCTGGTACCACATCCGGACCACCTACTTCGTTGGCGGCTTCTGCGAAATTTAACAGGATCTCGGCATAACGAACATAATACCAGGGTTGAAAACCCGCGTTACCCCAGGGATTTTGCAATGGATACGCATCGTTCATAAATTTCTTCAGGTAGTAACCTGTTTTCGAAGTATTCCAATTCTCAGGTCCGTCTTTACTATCTTTTCCGCCCGGCGTGAAAGTCTCGATGGTACTGCCGCGGTATGAAGCTCCGTTGTACAGGATCGTTGCGTAAAAACGTGGATCCCGATCAACATACGGCTTTTGGGGATCGTACCCGGAAGCCGGGTCAGTGATCGGCTCTCCGTTCATCATTTCATAATCGTCGACGAGGTTTTGCAAGGGCAAATTGCCACCCCAGCCCCCATAGCTATTTGGCCCGTTGGCAATTTCCATATGCACATGCCCGGCATTTTTTGTATACAAGCGGGCAAAAATGGTCTCGTTGTTTTCAGCATTTAAAAACAAGTTGCCATATCCTCCGCCAAACAAGCTGTACTTATTCAGGCTGATCACTGCCTGGGCAGCGGTCACAGCGTCCTGCCAGGAACCCGTGTTATAGAGTGGGCTTGCTGCATACAAACTAAGTCTTGACTTCACGGCCAGGGCCGCACCTTTTGTTGCCCGGCCAAATGCCCAGGTGTTATCATTGTTCAACGGGAGTGCCGCTGCGGCTGCATCAAGTTCAGAGATTACATAGGTTAAACATTCCTGCAGGGAACTTCTTTTAAACAGTTTCTCATCCTGCAGGTTATCGGAAAGATTGTAAACGTTGTCACCCATTAACACAACTCCACCATAATTCCTGATCAGGTCATGGTAGCGGAAGGCACGGATGAATTTCAATTCGGCAATGAGCCTGTTCCTGTGTCCTTCGCTCATGGTAACCTCCCCGATATTTGCCAGTCCAAAATTGCACTCGCGGATACTGCGGTAACTTCTGCCCCAGATCGTCCCTGCAATGCCGGTGTTTTCAGGAGCCATCAAACCACGCTGGATAAGCCAGGTGTTATCATCATTATTGTAGATGGCTTCATCGGTCAAGGTTGCCCAGAGTGCATACTCAAACCCACGGCCAAAGCCGGGATTAGTGCCATCACCTTCTTTATCCTGTAAGCGAATGCCGATGTAACGATTGGTAACAAAACTTTCAAAAAGTGAAGAGTCGGCGATCAACGCCTGCTCTGATAAACGGTCCGTAGCTTCTATTTCGAGGAAGTCTTTCTTGCAGGATGCAGCAGACACCATAAGAACCAGGAGACAGCTATATAAAATAATATTTCGTTTCATTTGAATGATTTTTTCAGATTAAAATTTCACACTAATCCCGGCGTTGATGATCTTTTGTTGTGGGTAAAATTGGCCGCTGCCGCTGTTTCCTTCCGGATCGTAATCCTTTACGTCGGTGAAGGTTAACAGGTTAAAGGCGTTGACATACAAGCGAACACTTTGGAGCTTCGACCTTGTAAGGAATGCATTGGATAGATTGTACCCGAGCTCGATGTTTTTCAGGCGAACAAAAGATGCATCATTCAACCAAAACGTACTGTTGTATAAGCCGCCATTTACTGAGGCTGAAGACCTGGTATCCACACGTGGGAACGTACCTGTTGGGTTAGCCTCACTCCAACGGTTATCCGCCCAGCTGCTGTAGAAATTACCAACGGTTCCTGATTCAGGAAGCACATATTGACTCACCTGCGCCTGCCCCGAAATCACCATGGAAATGTCGAAGTTTTTGTAGCCTGCATTCAATAACACGCCGTAGGTCAGTTGCGGAATGTTACCATACTTTGTTCTTACCTGGTCGTCCGCAGTGATCTTGCCATCCTTGTTATAATCTTCATAGATCAGGTCGCCGGGTTTGGCAACAGACAGGTGAGGATATTTTGCGATGTCTTCCGCCGAGCGGAAAATACCGATGGGGTTGTACAACAAGTAAGTATTCAGCGGGCGCCCGGTTTGTCTTTGATAATCGAGCAGGCTGCCGGCTTCATCGATGTTGATGATCTCACTCTTCGCATAAGTTATGTTACCCGAGATGCCATAAGAAAAATCGCCGGCTCTTTTGTTGTAACCCAATGTTGCTTCAATTCCTTTACTATCTACCTGTCCAATATTTTCCGAAGGCACCAGCGAAGCAGAACCGAACGCATTTACTATCCCGGAAAGAAAGGGAATTGATGCATTCCTGGTTGCCAGGATATCAGAGCGCTTTTGCTGGAAGTGAATGAATTCGAGGTTGAAATTATCCAGGAAGGTTGCTTCGATACCTATATCTGTCTTCTTCGCAGTTTCCCAGTGAATAGATGGGTTGGCTAGTTTCGTAAGATCGATGCCTGGCACAATGTTCGAGCCGAGCACCAACTGGTTGTTGAACGTGTAATTGTTCAGGTACTGGAACAAGCCCACATTATCATTACCCAACGATCCATAGGAGGCGCGCAATTTCAGCTCGTTGATAAAGCCTACGTTGAAGAAAGACTCTTTTGAAATTCTCCAGCCGGCAGATACTGAGGGGAAGTAACCGAACTCATTCCCCTTTGGGAAAGTGGATGACCCATCAATACGCATCTGCACTTCCGCCAGGTACTTGTCACGGAAATTATAGGCTGCTTTTCCGAGGTAGCTTCTTCTTGTAAAATGGTAACTGCCACCCGCGTTGTCGCGGTCAACCGCCGCAGAGCCACCCTGGGATAATTCCGGTGTTTGCTGCGTTGGAAAGTTTTGGCGGAAGGCGTTGAAATTTTCCGACCTGATCTCACTTTGTTCATAACCCACGAAAGCAGCAATATTATGTCCACTGAAATTTCGGGTGAAGTTCAATTTGATGTTTGACGTGAGTTGGGTTTGATTTGAATGCGCTTCATACAAAGTCGCCAGGTTGTTTGACCCACCAATTACGCGTGGGTTATACGTGTTAGCTGTTCTGTCGTATGAATAAAGCAGGTACGGTGTGTTGAAATTTTTGTTGAACGACCATGATTTGTCAATGCCAACAAATCCATCAATCGACAATCCCGGCACAGCCGAAATATCATAACTACCTTTTAAGATACCATTGAAAACCTGGGTTGGATTTCTAGCCAGTCCGCCAACTTCTGTTGACATCACAGCCGGATTTGCTCCTTCTATACCCAAGGAAGGAAGGCCATTTGGATAAAAAGCGGGAATGGTTGAATACGCCCGATAGATCGACCGGAAAATAGCGCCGGCCCCGGAGGTTGGGAACTGGCGATCTTCCTGGCGGCCTGACAGGTAAAGACCAAGCTTTAGGTTCTTTGTTACATTGGCATCAATATTAGAGCGAAAGCTATACTGTTCGTACTTAGTTGCGCCATTTTTGTAGATACCATCCTGGAACACGCGGCCTGCTGAAAGATAGTATTTTACATCCTCAGATCCACCGGAAATGGACAGGTTGAGCTGGTTTTGCAGCGCTGTTTTTCTCAGGCTTGCTTCTGCCCAATCGGTGTTCGGGAAATTTACCGGATCGGATCCGTCGCCAAATTTTTGAATATCCGCCGCACTGTATTGTTGGTTTTGTCCCCCGGCAGGATTATTATAGTAGGCGATCTCGTTACTGATAGCGGCATACGTAGCTGCATCTGCCATCTTAGGAAGGCGGGTCGGAGAAGAAAATCCCTGGTTGAAGCTAGCCGTGATGGTTGGCTTACCGGTTTTCCCGCGTTTCGTCGTGATGAGCACTACTCCATTGGCAGCCCGGCTACCATAAATAGCGGCAGAGGCGTCTTTTAATACAGAAATAGATTCGATGTCGTTCGGATTTAGTCGCTCCAGTCCGCCGATCTGTCCCGGAACACCATCTACTACTACCAGCACATCATTGCTGCCGGTTGTTGCCAGCCCGCGAATCAAAATTCCCGAACCATCATAGCCGGGTTCTCCGCTGCGGTTGTTGATGATCATGCCTGAAAATCTTCCCGCAAGGGAATTTGACAAATTTGGTTGCGGACTTTTTACCAGGTCTGCACCTTTAACCTGCGACACAGATCCAGTTAAAGTTGCTTTGCGCTGGGAGTTGTACCCGACCACGACAACGTCAGACATTGTGCCGTCGAGTGCTGTGAGTTCAACACCAACGTTGGTGCGTCCGTTAATAGCCACTTCTTTCATACTGAAACCGACATAGGAAAATACGAGCGTGCCGTTGGCGGGAGCGCTGAGAGAAAACTTACCGTCCTGCCCAGTAGCGGTAGCGGTTGGCGTTCCTTTTACCTGCACTGAAACCCCGGATAAAACCGAATCACCGGAGCGAACGGTCCCGCTTACGGTTGTTTGTGCCTTGGTAAAAATTGAAAGAAGAAGGAAAGTACACAAAGGCAGGAGCAATTTGTGGAGGGGCTTTCGCCATAGCAGGTTAAATGACATAACTGTCATTCTTTCATGTTGCAAGCACGTCATGGTAGTGAGTATTTTTTCGTTAAGGAATGACAGTCCAACATTCCCAAACGGGCTTCGCTATCTTTAAAAACACCAGGCAGCAATTCTAATTGACAGCGCAAAGTGGCGCATCAATAAAAGCTGTTTGTTGTTGGTGGAAAAACTTCACCCGGTGAAAACATGAACTGTTGAAGCGAAATTAGCGGGATCGAATAGGTGAGATGGGGTACATTTCTGTACGATAGGGATACAAATTGGTAATTTTTCAGCGAAATAGAGGGGAACAAATTAGTATTTAGCTGGAAGCTACTTTTATTATAAGGATTTAGTAAAAGCTTTCTTAACGAGAAAACGTGACGTAGCGGTTTGCGAAAAAAAACTGACTTAGCGATCTACAATTGCCTCTCCTTCCATATCTAGAAAATGCTCCGGTGCAAGAGTGTTTATTAATTCCTGACAACTTGCCAGCGAATTCAATGTCCAAGACGAAAGATTAATCGAGGGATTTTTTTAGAACGGTAAACACCGGCTTTGGATGATCACTGTTCCTGGCTGCTAACTGCACGGAGCGCAAAATTTGGTTTTCTCAACCAGAATTTCTTTTTCTCGGGCAAGCCCGCAAGAAAGGTCTTCATCTGCTCGTGCCCCCTTTTAATGGTTTGGTTCCATTTTTTATCATCGAGTAAACCAACGCCTTTGAGGTCCATTTCGATGTACAAAGAGGCCTTGCCTTTCGCATTTTCCTGCTTCTGCCGACTATTTAATGTGAGGGAATTGATGATCAATGACATGATGCCCGGAATTCTGTACCGCCGTTTCCCAGTGATCTTATCCCAGAGCAGCGTGATGGCTGAGGGCGTTTCGGCGTAATCGATCACGCGGTTTGGCAGACCAGATAGAGAGATAGCGATGATATGTCGCACCGGGTAACGGTACATTGGTTCGATCGGTAAATTATCAACCACCCCACCATCAACATGCAATTGCCCATTGATCACCACCGGAGGGAACACACCCGGGATCGCCATACTTGCCAGGACCATTTTACTGGCCAGTCCCCTCTCATGCACCGTAGTAGCAGAGCTGGAAAAGTTGGTAGACACGCAGTAGGAATTCACCCAGATATCTTCCAACTCTGATTCACCAAACATTTTCCGGATGAAGCCGGATAATTTTTTACCCGACATGATTGAAATGAGCGGCCAGGAATAATCATTTGATGTAAGCCTGCTTTTGGCAGATACTTCACAAATGGTTTCTGCTTTGTCGAAATCAAAATCGCAATGACTCATGCCAATACCATAGAGGGCACCGGCACTGGTGCCGCCAATAAAATCAATTTCAACACCTGCCTCGTACAGCGCACGCGTGGCTCCCACATGAGCGAACCCTTTGGTGCCACCGCCACCGAAAACCACACCTACCGCCTGGTTGGAAATAATGCGGCAAAAGCGACGCGTATCCGCCGGGTGATCTTTGCGCACATGGATGTGAAGGTTCACTTTTCGCTTGTTCAGCCAGCGGCTGGTTTGGTGCGGCAAGGCATCGGTATTGCCGTGTAAAAAAGCGATGTATATTTTTTTATTGAGGATGCTCTGCGCATACAACGCCAGTGTTTCTTCGATCGGGTATAAGTTGGAGTCCGCGAGGAAATCTGTGGCTACAATAACCAGGTCAGCGTACAACAGGGCCTGCCGCGACCATTCCACGTTGGCTTCCGAACACACGAGGATATTCAGCCCCTCGTGTTCTTCCAGTGAATCAAACACGGTTTTATACTGCTGCCTGGGTTGAGAGTCATGTTCAAAAACCTGGATCGAGGTGCCGTTCTCTGTCAGGGTTCGCTCTATATCGTCGGTCCAGGGGCTTAGGTCATGATCGGCCTGGAGGTTAATGACCGCAATATTTTTGGGTGGATTGCTGGTGTGTTGTTCCAGCATGTTGCGTTTTAATCGTTTGATAAGAAAGCCAGTAAGTTTCCCGGCAAATTCAGGATTTCGAGCAACGAGGTTCAGGTATTCCTCCTTGGTGATTTCTAACACTGTGGTAGTTCGAATCGCTAAAACCGCCGCCATCCGCGGTTCGTTGGTAAATAATGCGAACTCCCCGGTTGGTTCACCCTCCCCGATATCGCCGAGGATCTGCAAAGCACCATTGTCTTCCCTAACCGCCCGCAGGCGTCCGCTTAAAACAATGTAAAGTGAATTATGCGTGTCCCCCTGCCTGAATAAATATTCACCAGGTCGAATCTGTTGTTTTTCTCCTGCTTCAAGTATTCGGGAAATGGCGTCGTACCCTAATTCATGAAATAATTTACCGAGAATGTGGAGGTGATGACGGTCAGGACTGAAGATGTTTTCCAAGTTTCCAGTTTTAGCATTATTGATGGCAATCGCAAGATAAGCTCCAGAACGGGCAATAAAACCCTTTGAAAAATTTAACCAGTCTGCCTCTTCTAAGGATGTTACCCGCCCGGGTGCGATTGCATTTATCTTGCCTTGAGGTGCAGACATACCTGCTGGCAATTATATTTGAATAAGCATCCTAAAGTTATTCCTGATTTGAATTAGTTCGTTACGAGATTTGCGTCAAATCCTATTAGAAATGTGTCAAAACAACTGTTGATGATGCATTGGTCAATTACAAATTAAAAACACCAGCAGGTCGTCTGCCCCTACCTGTTACTTATCACTCGAATTCGACCATTTTTAATATAAAATAAATCCCTTTGTAAAATGCTCCTGGTTGGCTACGTCGATCTATTGGCATTGCTTGCTGTATCATGAGAAAAATTCCACGCAATAAAAAACAGGTGGCCTGTTTCCGGACCACCTGTTCATTTGAGACATGTTATTGTGCTAAGCTAAATTGAATCTTCCCAGGTTCATCACCTTGGTCCAGGCGGCAACAAAATCCTGTACAAATTTTTCTTCGCCATCTGAACAAGCATATACTTCTGCTATGGCACGAAGTTCGGTGTTGGACCCAAAGATCAGGTCAACCCGAGTACCCGTCCATTTAACCTGGCCCGTCTTACGTTCCTTGCCTTCAAAAATATTCTGGGCATCCGTAGTTCCTCTCCAGGTTGTGCTGAGATCAAGCAGGTTCACAAAGAAATCTGTTGTGAGTGCGCCGGGGCGTGAAGTGAAGATGCCATTCTTGGATTGGTCAAAGTTTGTATTAATTGCCCGGAAGCCACCAATTAAGGCCGTTAGTTCAGGCACAGTTAAGGTTAAGAGTTGAGCTTTGTCGACCAACATTTCTTCTGCGGCCGCTTTGTGACGACCCGCCAGGTAGTTGCGGAATCCATCGGCGCCAGGTTCCAGGGCAGCAAACGAAACCACGTCTGTTTGCTCCTGCGTTGAATCGGCTCTGCCGGCAGTGAATGGTACGGTCACGATATGACCAGCATTTTTTGCAGCTTGTTCAACCCCGGCGCATCCTGCCAATACAATAAGATCCGCCATAGAGATCATTTTGCCATTAGCCTGTGCTCCATTAAAATCTTTTTGAATTGTTTCCAGCGCCTGCAACACTTTCGCCAATTCAGCCGGGTTGTTTACTTCCCAGTCTTTTTGCGGTGCCAGGCGCAGCCTTCCACCGTCGGTCCCGCCGCGTTTGTCAGAATCGCGGTAGGTAGATGCCGAGGCCCAGGCAGTGGTTACAAGCTGACTAACCGAAAGGTCCGTGCCCAACACTTTACTTTTCAGCGCAGCGATATCTGCATCATCGATCAGCGCGTGTGTTACTTTCGGAATAGGATCTTGCCAAAGCAGTTCTTCCTGCGGTACTTCCGGTCCGAGATAACGTTCTTTTGGCCCCATGTCGCGGTGCGTTAGTTTGAACCAGGCACGTGCAAATGCCTCAGCAAACTGATCGGGGTTTTCACGAAAACGCTTTGCGATGGGTGCATAACTGGGATCAACCTTTAAAGCGATGTCTGTTGTCAGCATAAAAGGTGCATGTCTTTTTGAAGGATCATGCGCATCAGGTATCGAGTCTGCCCCACCACCATTTACAGGTTTCCATTGGTGGGCGCCGGCCGGGCTTTTTGTTAGTTCCCATTCGAATCCGAGCAGGTGCTCAAAGAAATCATTGCTCCATTTCGCTGGTGTTTTTGTCCAGGCACCTTCTAAACCACTTGTGATCGTATCACCACCATGTCCCTTTCCATAACTATTTTTCCATCCCTGGCTCTGCTCGTGGATACCTGCGCCTGCAGGTTCTGTTGCCACATATTTTGCGGGATCAGCTGCACCATGTGTTTTTCCAAAACTGTGTCCACCTGCGATCAGCGCAACGGTTTCTTCATCATTCATCGCCATGCGTCCAAAAGTTTCGCGGATATCGCGAGCTGATCGAACAGGATCGGGTTCACCATTTGGCCCTTCCGGATTCACATAGATCAAGCCCATTTGCACGGCACCAAGTGGCGTTTCAAGGCTGCGCTCTCCTGTATGGCGTTTGTCGCCTAACCATTCGATCTCACTGCCCCAATATACGTCCTGCTCAGGCTCCCAAATGTCGACGCGGCCACCGCCAAAACCAAAGGTTTTAAACTCCATGGATTCCAGCGCGCAGTTACCGGCCAATACCATCAGGTCTGCCCAGGAAATCTTTTTACCATATTTCTGTTTAATAGGCCAGAGCAACAATCTTGCTTTATCAAGGTTGGCATTATCGGGCCAACTGTTTAACGGTGCAAAACGCTGGGTGCCGGAACTACTTCCACCACGACCATCACCTATGCGATACGTGCCGGCGCTATGCCAGGCCATGCGGATAAAAAACGGCCCATAATGCCCCCAGTCTGCCGGCCACCAATCCTGTGAATCCGTCATCAAATTAAAGAGGTCCTGCTTTACTGCAGCCAGGTCAAGTTTCTTGAATTCTTCCGCGTAGTTGAAGTTTGCCTCCATCGGATCTGATAAGGATGATTGCTGCCGCAGGATATTTAGTTTTAATTGGTTCGGCCACCAATCGCGGTTGGTTGTACCACCGCCGGCCATCTTCTGTAGTGCTCCACTGCTGAAAGGGCACTTCGGAGCTTCCTTGTTTAGGTCATGAAGGATAGAATTTTCTGCGGGGGGTGTACTTTTCTGGTTGTCCATGATGCTTTATTTGTTTTAAGTGCGCTCAAGATAGATTGAAAATATCCAATCCGTTTATCTATAAAAACTTTACACTGATAGAAAAAATCTATTAGTTTACTTGTGAATCGACGGCTGGGTTAGAAAAGGTTTTAGGGCGACTTGCCCCGGTATGCAGGGGTGAAAGATACAATTTTTAATAAAAAATTGAACCCGGATTGAGCAGTGAATTGAAAATACGCCGGCAGTTCATTATTTGTTTACCGGTCGATATGATGTTTGGTTTTTCTTCTTATTTCCCACTTCAGCGGAACACCAAAGACGCAGCAGGAAAGCGTTTTTATTCAAGTAATTTTGAAGGGCTTTTTAAAATCAATGAAAGCAGTCAACGTAAAAAAATAACATGGCCCCAACTCTTTATAAATTTAAAGTAAAGATTAGCAAGATTGATGGAAAAGGGCTGTTTGCCTGCTCTCCCATCGCGGCCCGAAAAAAAATTGGTGAGCTCAGCGGCAAGATCATCACTGTTGCAGCAGCGCGGCGCATGACTAAAAAAATGAAGCGCATCGCGATTGTTGAACTAGACGATAAACATGCCCTAAGTGCGGTTGATACCGAGACCCCTTTCAAATACATCAATCATTCCTGTCGCCCAAACACGTATATGCGGGTCATCCAAAAAAGAGTGGAATTCTATGCGCTGAGAGAAATTTTTCCACCAGAAGAACTGACCTGTAATTACGGAGAAACCCATCACGATGGCCAGTTGAAATGCAATTGCAAGAGTCCATTTTGTAAGGGCTACCTGTAAGCTGGATCGACTTCCATCCTTGTTCGTTTCGAATAAGTGCTAATGATTTACCCGGGCGATTCTCCTATTTTTACGAATGCAAAATTCAGAATCCCTGGACAAGTCTCCTCGTCTGCAATCGATCGACGTCGTAAGAGGAATCATCATGATCATTATGGCCCTGGATCATGTGCGGGAGTTCTTTAGTTATACGAGCTATCGGGCAACCGATGTAACCCAGGCTTCTGTGATGCTATTCTTCACCAGGTGGATCACGCACCTGTGTGCGCCCACTTTTATATTCCTTTCAGGTATCAGTATTTTTCTTTATTTCAAAAAAGTGGGCAGCCTGAAAAAAAACAGTATGTTCCTGCTCGGCCGCGGACTGTGGCTGATACTGGTAGAAATCTTTATCATCAGTTTTATACTAACACAAGGGTATGACCTCACCCTGCTCGAAGTAATTTGGGCGATTGGTATTTCAATGATGTTGCTGGCTGCGTTGACCTGGCTGCCGCGTTGGGCTCAGATAAGTTTGGCGCTCGTGATGATCATTGGTCACAATGCCCTGCCAGCAATTGAAAAAGTATCTGCTGATAATATACTACCAGCCCTGTTGCATAATACCCCTTTCTTCATTGACAAACCGCCGGTGCTCGTCGCTTACACGATCGTTCCATGGGTGGGAGTTATGCTTTTGGGTTATGTTGTTGGAGCCTGGTTTGGCTATGATCGAGAGAGCAGGAACAAGCTGCTTTTAATTTCAGGAACAGTTGCCCTCCTACTTTTTTTCGCCCTGAGGTTGTTGAACATGTACGGTGATCCGGCCCCGTGGAGTAGCCAGGAAAGAGGAAGCGTTTATACGGCACTCTCATTTATGAATGTATCAAAATCACCACCCTCCCTACTTTTCCTCAGCGTCACACTTGGTATCGCAAGCTTCTTATTGGTGGCGGCAGATCATTTGTCGACAGGAGTTAAAAGGATCTGTTCTACTTATGGCAGGGTTCCGTTTTTCTTTTTTATACTTCACCTTGCCGTTATCAGCCTGGCGTCCTACGCGTGGACTTATATCGCATTTGGTAAAAGCGTGAATCTTTCTTTTGTGTCTGCCAAAGAATGGCCAACCGACTATCAACCAAGTTTGTGGCGAACGTATATCGTTTGGATGCTACTACTGATTTGTCTCTATTTCCCTTGTCATTGGTATGGAAAATACAAATCGACCAGCAAGGCCTGGTGGGTGTCGTATTTGTAATTTTTGGCGGCTGTAATTGCAGGTGCAACTTTTTATTTGGTGATGTTTACATGTCCGGTGATTGTGAGCGTATGATCATTGAGCAACAATTCGGTCGCATTGATAAAATCAAAATTATTTACCGTAAGGTTTCCACCTAACATAAAATTCGACCCGGGACTCCAATCAACTTCAGGTTTCCAATATTACTATTTGCAGAGAAATTGAGGACGGTGTTAGCACCGCTTTGGCTGCTACGATACAATGTGAGATTTCCGTTGTACGGATTATTAAAGCCCGTGCAGGTTGAATCACCGACCGTATTATCATCGTAAATGCTACCCGCAACAGCGATGTTGGCACCCCTTCCCTCGGCGTCTTTTCCCAATAACATCCCACCCCCGGCCGATATCTTTAAATCGCCGGCACACACCAGCTTGTAAAGAATAGAATCGTTGGGCGCTAGAGAAAGCTGGCCACTGTTTATAAGAGCTGCTCCCGAAACGTACAAAGAGCTAGTTGAGGTTAACTTGGCGCAACCGTTTTTATTGACGATCAAAGTATCAATCGGGAAGGCCATTGACCAAAAAATAGACCAACTAGCGTCGAAAGGAAAGTTCCTCACCAGGGAACCGCCTTGCCAACCGCTGCCCAATAAGCGCGAGATCACTTAAAAGCAACACCCGAGATCTGCTGGCAAAAAGCTAATAGCCGGTCCTGCGCAACTGTATCATCAGCTTCTGGATTGTACCGTGTTTGTTTGCGATGATAGAAATAGCCACCGCTCAGTGTTGCGTTATCGTCTTCACTAACAGCTAGCCATACCTGCGTTTCAACTCCTTTCTGCAGATCACCGGGCGCACCTCGTCCGCCCATCTTTGTCGGCACCCAACCCGGATCAACTGTGTTGGAAAAAACATCCGGCCAATGTCTTGCCACGGACTTGCAAAGCATCAATACCATCAACTTGGAATCGGAGTAGTTGAGGTGGCCAATACCTGTTTTGAAGTCGCCGGGTTTTACGTGGCCATGCAGATGCATGCCCGAACCGAGGTAGATCAATCTTTTCGGCTTATGAATAGCGCAGGTGAGGATGTACGGGGCTAATACATTGACGGTGAAAATTTCCTGCGAGTTAGATTGGTAAACACCTGCATTGTGGATGACAACATCAAATCTTCCTAACGCATTTACCGAGGCAGCAAGCTTTTTAGTTTCTTCGGGTATCGACAAATCGCCGGTCAAAACAGTTTCTGCGTTGGGAAGTTTTTGCAGTGCTTCCTTGCCTCGCTGCTCGTTACGTGCATGAAGTACGAGCTGGTGACCTTGAGCAATCAGCGCTTTCGCTGCCAAATGCCCAAGACCATCTGCTGAGCCCGTAATAAATATTCTTGCCATCTACGGCCTCTATTTTTTTAACGATGCCATATCAATAACGAACCGGTACTTTACGTCACCTTTCAGCAAACGCTCATACGCTTCATTAATTTGTTGGATGTCGATCATCTCAATGTCTGCGGGGATATTTTTTTCCGCGCAAAAATCAAGCATGTCCTGGGTTTCAGCGATACCACCGATCATAGATCCTGCAAAGCTTTTACGGCCCAGGATCACACTAAAAGCGGAGACCGGCAGTGGATGTTCCGGAGCTCCCACCAGTGCGAGCGCACCATCAACACGCAGAAGCGCCAGGTAGGCATTAATATCATGGTTGGCCGAAACACAATCGAGGATAAAATGGAGTTTACCCTTAAACGCTGCCATTTGTGCTCGATCTTTCGATAACACGACTTCATCTGCGCCTAATCTTTTCGCTTCAGCAAATTTCGATTCAGAAGTAGTGAATGCGACCACATGTGCGCCCATTGCCTTTGCGATCTTGATGCCCATATGGCCCAGGCCACCAATACCAACGATGCCTACTTTTTTACCCGGGCCAACCTTCCAATGATGGAGTGGTGAGTAAGTAGTAATACCTGCGCAAAGCAGCGGAGCCGCGGCAGCAGGATCCAGGTTATCGGGAATACGCAAAACATAATTTTCATCCACCACGATGCTTTCGGAATAGCCGCCGAAGGTTGGGTTGTTCGGCAAATTTTTGTCCGGCGAGTTGTACGTGCCGGTCATGCCCGGTTCACAAAACTGCTCCTGCCCTTCCTTACAATATTGACATTCCCTGCAAGAATCCACCATGCAGCCCACACCAACCATATCACCAACTTTAAATTTGCTCACATGCCCACCGACATTCACAACCTTACCGACGATCTCGTGACCGGGAACGCAAGGATATATCGATGGCCCCCATTCGCTCCTGGCCGTGTGCAGGTCCGAATGACAAACACCGCAGAATAAAATTTCTATTTCCACATCGTGCGGCGTCGGTTTCCTGCGGTTAATATTTATTTGATCCAACGGCGCTTCTGCAGCTTTTGTACCGAATGCTTTAATTTCTTTTACTTCCATGGAATTAATTGTTTGATTGTTTATAAACTGATGATCTTTTTTAAGTAAGAATTGAGGTTACTAACCTGGCCGGTTAGACGTAGTGCATGGCGGTGTAGAAGGGGTGGTAAAATTATGCATTACGATTGAGCCAATTGCCTTTCTGCTTATAAATAATTGCTGTGTTCTTTTACTTTTTTTCAATGAACAATTTCTCGTACCAGATGTAAGGGTGGCCGCATGACGCTCGGGTATGAATGAATTGTGACGAGTTGTGCTATAAAAAATATAGTGTTTAAATCATCTCACTGTGGAGCGTTTTAACTGCAGGTTTTTTTTCGTTTTGATTTTTTTACCTGCAAAGATAGCTTAGCTCCGTTCGGGTTGCTAAAGAATATCAAACCAATCATTAAGAAATTCAAACCACCAGTCGTTCCGCCAGCCGGGTAGTATTCCCGATCAAAATGATGGGGCGTTCCGGGCCAGCTTTTCGCACAAATATTTTTTTGAGAAAAAGCAGAGGTATTTCTGCGGGATGAAAAACCAACCTTAGGGCGTTATGCTTCGAAGTGATTTTGGATTTGTACCGGTCATTCTTTTAAAGTAATTATTGAAGTAAGTGGGATACTCAAAGCCAAGTGCATACGCTATATCCGCGATGTTCCATGCCGTATGCATTAGTAGTGCTTTTGCTTCACTTATAATGCGCTCGCTGATGTGGGCAGTGGTAGGTTTTCCTGTCACTTGTTTCACGGCCCGGTTAAGATAATTGACATGTACATGCAGGTTGCTTGCATAATCCTGCGCAGTTTTTAATCGCAACGGCCTGTCAGCACTTTCGATCGGAAACTGGCGCTCTAACAATTCAAAGAAAACGGCGGCCAGGCGGGACCCAGCATCTTTACGTTGTGCTTGTCCCGCAGAGGGCTGCAATTTCAGTGCTTCGTGTATGACCAGGTTGATATAATTGCGGATGAGGTCGTCTTTATACGCATAGTCTGTATGTTGCTCCTCGATCATTTTCTTAAAAATAGTATTTAAGAAATCCCGCTGTTGTTCGTTGATCGATAGCACAGGTGTGCCCCCGATCTTAAACAATGGTGAATGCTGCAAACTGTCAGACCGGTCAGCCGCCTTGAAAAACTCTTCCGAAAAAAGGCAGGTGTATCCGACATACGATGTTGAGATGGTTTCCCAGGAATAAGGAATGTGTGGGTTTCCGAAGAACAACACGGTCCCTTCCTGGTCAAAGCTGCGGTCGGCATAATGGATGACACTTCTGCCTGTTGTCAGGCAGATCTTGTAAAAATCTTTGCGGCTGTAGATACGCACTGCACTGGTATCGCTCTCTATCTGGAAAGCATTAAAGCCCTTTAGCTTCAGTTCATTGTTAAATTCGGACACTGTACGCGGCGCCTGCTTTTGCATATTTCAAAATTAAGGAAATCAACACGATCTGTCTTACTAAAAGATCAGCGTAAGGCAATCCCGTTAAGTACAAATTTTGATGCCATCATCGAGATAAATATTTATTTACCATGAAAAACAAGCAAACAACCAGGCAGTTTTGAAATTTGATTGGTTGGAAATACAATCAGCTAAAAGCCGGGAACAGATAACCAGCTTTTGAACTTGGAAGGATTCATTTGATTCATATTTTATCAATCAATTTGAAATTCATGTTCGCCTGCCTGCAATTGGTAAACATCTTTGACGCCTTGTTGCTTTTTATTGAGCAAAATTTTATTGCTTTTAGTTATGGGCAATTTGACACTGGCGCTGGAATTTGGTGGAATAGTCACCGAGTAAATAACTGTATTCCCTTTTCTTTTCCAGGATGAAACGATGTTACCATATGGACCCTTATGAGAAGATTCAAAATAATCAAGGCCTTGTACAAAATTCGGAGCAAGTAACACATTGTTGAAACCAGGTTTTGCTTCATCAGGTTTAATGCCACCGATGCCCTTATACAACCAGGCGCCAACTTCGCCAAACATAATATGATTCATCGACAGGTCACGCGGGGCGTTGATGTTCCAGTTTTCATACAAAGTGGTAGCGCCGTTTACAATCCAAAAACCCCAGGAGGGATAATTCACCTGTGAGGCCAGTTTGTAAGCAGTTTGCGCCTGCCCATTTTCACTCAATGCATTTAAGATCGCTTTGGCTCCGAGGATGCCCACATCCAGTTGATAGTTATTTGCCTTCACCGAATCAGCCAGATGGGCCGCCACCTTATTCTTTAGGCTATCCGGCACCACGCCCCAACACAGGGGCACGCTTTGTTCCGATTGGTGCCCTTCGGCATAAATGCCGGTTGCAGCATTCAGGTACTTGTTATTGATGGCATTCTTGATTTTTTCAGCCAGCGCGGCATATTTAATATGGTCTTCTTTTTTACCTAGTATTTTAGCGGCCTTCGCAAGGATGTTTGCATCCACATAATAGTAGACGGAAGAAGTTAGCTCGACCGGGCTTCTTGATTTCACAGGGGCCCAATCGCCAAGACCCCAGGAGGTTAGCCCGTTCGGGTAGAGTGCATCAATATGCTCAACGTATCGTTTGATGTTGCTGTAACAATCACTCAGCAGCTTGGTGTCCCCATAAAAAAGATACACGTTCCAGGGTATGATGGCAATCGTACTCGTCCAATCAGGACCATTGCCCCATTCGTACCCCCATCCACCGGTCGGAATGATAGAAGGCAATACACCATTTGGTTGTTGTTCATCCCGGTGGTCGGCCATCCATTTTTCATAAATGGTTATACAATCGAAATTGTAAAGGCCAACTTCACTGGCGATATGTGCATCTCCTGTCCAACCATTTTTTTCGCGCTGTGGGCAATCTGTGGGGTAACCAAAAAGGTTCGATAAAAAGGAACTATTGGTTGCTGCGTAAATTTTATTGACCAGGTCGCTGGAGGTCTTGATGTTGCCGACAGCTTCCACATCGTTGTGCATAAAATAGCCAACGAGGCTTTCTTTTGTCAGTGCGATAGGTTTGCTACTGGTGACTGCCACATACTGAAATCCTTTGTAATTGAAGCGCGGCATTAAGGACTGTTCACCTTTGCCGCTTAAGGTATAAATATCAGTGGCGAAAGGATCATAACTGCGGGTAGGTTCGGATAAAAAGTAGTCGACATTACTGAGATCGGGCAGGCCGTTTTTCTGCAAGCGCTCGCCATGAATTACGTTGACAACCGTTCCTGAATCGCCATTTAGCCTGATCTCGCTGACCCCGGAAATATTCCTCCCAAGATCAAAAACATAAGTGGTGTCGTTCATCTTTTTCATACTTACACTGGCTATCTTTTCAACATTCGTGATCGGCTGCAGCACCTGCGAAACAATATTTTGTGAGGGAGCCTGCCGGTATTGTATCCTTTTCCAACTACTGTCTTCGAAGTTGGGGGTGTTCCATCCACGCTGCTCTAAGTTGGCATTGTAATGCTCGCCCGTGTAAATGCTATTAAAGATGACGGGGCTTAATGAGGTCTTCCAACTATCATTGGAGCTGATGGTTTGTACGGTACCATCCTCCAGCGTTAGCCGAAGATCTAAACAAAAGGCCGGACGATTGCGCCACGGCGCCCGTTCAAAATCCCACACACCAATTGATTGAAAATTATACCAGCCATTTCCCATCCACACCCCGATCGCATTCTTGCCATTTTGTACAGCTGTAGTTACATCATAACTGATGTATAAATTCCTCCTGTCAAAACGCGTGTACATTGGATCAAGACGATGCTGACCAATTTTTTCACCATTGATATACAATTCATACAATCCCGCTGCAGCAATGTAAGCGCGGGCTGAAACTATTTTTTTAGGGAGATTGAAGCTTTTCCGGAAATAAGCAGCCGGCTTTGTGTCGATCGATTGTCCATCACTGATCCAGGATCCTTTCCAATTACTCACCTGCATCATGCCGGTTTCGAAACTGGCAATGGCCGATGACCTGGATGAATTTGCAGGCCCCGAGAAAGTTATAACCTTCCAAAAATATTTGGTGAACGCGTTCAGCGGTTGACCTTTATAGATTGCAAGCTGTTGAACTGAATTGGTTTTAGGACTGGTCCAACTTTTACCCTGGCCCCGGTTTACCGCCAGTGAATCTGTCCCGACAATTACCTGATAAGCTGTTTGCTTCGAACGGGCGCCGACATCGATTATTTGCCAGGTAAACCTCGGCTGCGGAGCATCAATACCAAGAGGGTTTACCAGGTGCTCACACTTCAGATTCACAGGTGTTTCAATCGCAATAGCATGGCCGCAAAAAAAGCTGGCAATGAGCGCCACTGTCAGATTCAGCAGCATTGACTTTCGCACCATTTTTTTCTTGTCAAATACACAGTCAAACATTTGTTTCAATATTTAATTACTTCAATTTTTACCGGTATCGAAGATAACTGCTGTTGTTGGTTTTTCTTCCGACATAAGCCTGGCTCTCATGTGCGGCATGGATGCCTTTGCACAATGGAAGTTTAGGTGAGCTTAGGCGTAGTAACCTTGAAAAGTTATTTGAGTAAGAAAAATCATCCCAGGATTTCTGTACCTGTAGGTGTTATCATGAGAAGGATAATTTCTAAGCTGGGAGATACAGCCGAGCTTGCTATTTAAGGAGAACACAAATCATCTTGTGATAACGTCAATGTTTGAATGGCTGAAGAATTAAAAATTGGTCAGTTTAAAAGTAAGGACGTAATAAAACACCCAGCCAGCAAATGGTTGGGTGTTTCTGAAAATTATATACCGAACTATTTTTTCCGTTCTGTCCCAACCTCAACCTTTCCTTCATTCCAATACGCTCCAGACAACAGGCAGAAAGTTACAATCCAGTTACTTCAATAAATTATTTATGGCTGACCACTACCTCCGCCGGCTCCATAAACTTGTCCGTTGGCGAAGCTTGCGTCAGATGCTGCAAGCTGAACATAAATTGAAGCGAGTTCCACCGGCTGACCTGGTCGGCCGAGCGGGGTATCTCCTCCAAAATTCTGGAGCTTTTCCATAGTAGCGCCGCCACCAACCTGCAAGGGTGTCCAGATCGGACCAGGAGCTACGCCGTTTACACGAATGCCTTTTGGACCGAGTTGCTTTGCGAGCGATTTCACATAACTCATATTCGCAGCCTTGGTTTGCGCATAATCGTGCAGGTTAGCAGATGGGTCGTATGCTTGTTCCGAGGTGGTGGCAATGATCGCCGACCCAGGCTTCAAATGTGGCAGGGCTGCCTTGGTGATCCAGAAAGGTGCATAAATATTTGTTTTCATTGTCCAATCAAACTGTTCACTCGTTATATCGAGGATGGATTCATTTGTCTGTTGCCGGGCTGCATTGTTCACCAGGATGTCCAGGCCACCCAGGCCTTGCACCGCATCACTGACGAGTTTTTTACAAAAAGTTTCTTCACGGATATCACCGGGGATTGCAATTGCTTTCCGCCCTTCCGCTTTAATGAGCGCAATAACCTCCTTGGCATCTTCTTCTTCTGCAGGCAGGTAGTTTATGGCCACGTCTGCGCCTTCCCGGGCATAAGCGATGGCAGCCGCCCGACCCATACCTGAGTCTCCGCCGGTGATGAGGGCTTTCCTTCCTTTGAGGCGCCCACTTCCTTTATAACTGGTTTCGCCATGATCCGGTCGCGGGTCCATTTTTGACGCCAGGGCAGGCCAGGGCTGTGATTGTGGTTTAAATGGAGGTTTCGGGTATTTCGTCGTTGGATCCTGGGGCATACCGGGATCTTCAATGCCGGCAGCATCCGATTTCTCTGCATGTAACGCAGAGGGCACTACCGCTGCAGCGATACTCGCACCCAGTCCATACAAAGCTTTGCGTCGGCTAATCCCATTTTGCTCTTCTATGTTCATAACAATATTTTGATAGGAATTTAGAAAGATTTCATGCCAAGGGTATCTACGACCGTTCTACGATCTCACGGGCTGGATATAGGGTTGAGTGTAGAACAATTTCCCGGTTTCCGGAATAATTGTCCCGAAGCAATCACGGTCACACATCTTGATTGCGGGGGAATAAAAGCTTTTAAAAACCGACAAGATTGCATTCTATCGGGAGTAGATAGACGCAGGTCTTGCGAAATTTCAGCCAGGAACAAGTGAATATTTTGGAACCAACACTTTGTAGAAGATTTGCTGGAGCACCATGTATGAAGCAAGCCGTCTGCAAACCTAACTGACAACCCAATGTAAAATTTTCCAGCCACTGCTCGTAAATTATTCAACGAAACAGTTTTGTGCTTAATTTAGAACTGCGAACCAGGATCAATCGCTTGATCTTGATTCGCGAAAGGCAATTCATTTAAACAAAAGAGTGGTCAGTCCTGAATTACCCCGTGACATGACTCGAGCTATGCCTTTCTTTATAAACTACGACCAGCGCTAGCCGTTCCCAAAGGATGGCTTTTGCGTTTTAGGCTACGCTGGTTTTCGGGGCTAAATATTGAGGAAAAAATCAAACAAGATATTCAGGATTTGAAGAGGCAACTGAATTGTGTACTGATTCCCAGCATTCTATCTTAAATTCCAAATAAAATTATGCCACAGCTTTAAGTGTATTTACAAACTTTGAGTTTCTTTTAATTACAGCAAAAGCCCTGCTGATAATTTTACATCGTATCGCATTAAGGACAAGCATTTTGTT
>JAURWD010000054.1 GCA_030655145.1 Ferruginibacter sp. | reverse complement strand
CAGGAGCTTGACCTGTATGTGTGCCTGCGCCCGGTGAGGTATTTTGAAGGGGTTCCTTCGCCCATGTGGCAGCCCGAAAAAGTGAACATGGTCATATTCAGGGAAAACACTGAAGACATTTACGCGGGGATCGAATACATGACCGGTACGCCCGAAGCCCAAAAATTGCTTGACTTCCTAATCACCGAAATGGGAGTAAAAAATATCCGGTTCCCCGACACCACTTCACTTGGTATAAAGCCTGTAAGTAAGGAAGGAAGTGAGCGCCTCATCCGGAGTTCCATTAAGCACGCGATTGAAAATAAATTGCCCTCCGTTACTATCGTGCACAAGGGGAATATCATGAAGTACACCGAAGGTGCCTTTAAGAATTGGGGATATGAGTTGGCGGAAACCGAATTTGCTGCAGACGTTTATACCTGGAACCAATGGGAGCGTACGAAAAAAGAACGTGGCGAAGCGGTGGCAAATGAAGAAATGAAATTGTGTGCTATCGGCGGAAAGGTGATCATCAAAGATGCCATCGCCGATAATTTCTTGCAGCAGGCATTGCTGGCACCGCAGGATTACAGTGTGATCGCAACGCTTAATCTGAATGGCGACTATATCAGTGATGCCCTGGCAGCACAGGTTGGCGGAATCGGTATCGCACCAGGTGCAAACATCAATTACCTGACAGGGCACGCGGTGTTTGAAGCAACCCATGGCACAGCACCCCGCTTTGCAAATACCAATTCTATGAACCCTTCTTCCGTAATTTTAAGCGGCGTTATGATGTTGGAATATATGGGTTGGAGAGATGCCGCAGAATTGATCACGAATTCGGTTGGCAAAACCATTCGCAACAAAACGGTAACCATCGATTTTTACAATCTATTGAAGGAAGGAACCTTGAAGAAAACAAGCGAATTCGCTGATGAAATTATTAAGAATCTGTAATTGTTTCTATATCAGGCACCCATTCACAATTTTCCCATTCATCCTGTACATTTGCACAGAACAAATTTAGAACCATGGCAAAAATCAAAGTAGCTAATCCAGTAGTTGAACTGGACGGTGATGAGATGACAAGGATCATCTGGAAGTTTATAAAAGACAAACTTATTGTTCCCTACCTGGAACTGGATATCAAATATTATGATCTCGGTATGGAATACCGGGATGAGACAAATGACCAGGTTACAATTGATGCCGCCAATGCGATAAAAGAATTCGGTGTGGGTATTAAATGTGCAACCATCACTCCTGATGAAGCCCGTGTGAAAGAATTCAGTTTGAAGCAAATGTGGAAGAGTCCTAATGGAACGATTCGTAACATTCTTGATGGCACCGTTTTCCGCGAGCCCATCGTTATGCAGAACGTACCAAGATTGGTGACAAACTGGACTGCCCCGATCATTGTTGGCCGTCACGCGTTTGGTGACCAATATCGTGCAACCGACACCGTGATCAAAGGCAAAGGAAAATTAACGATGACATTTACACCCGAAGGTGGTGGTGAAGCCCAAACTTTTGAAGTGTACAATTTTAAAGGCGATGGTGTTGCAATGAGCATGTACAATACCGATGAAAGTATTATGGGTTTCGCGAGAAGCTGCTTCAACATGGCGCTTAGCAAAAAATGGCCCTTGTACCTGTCGACAAAAAATACCATTCTTAAAAAATATGATGGCCGCTTCAAAGACATTTTTGAAGATATTTTTCAAAATGAGTTTAAGACGCAATTTGAAACTGCAGGCATTACTTACGAACACCGCCTGATCGATGACATGGTGGCGAGTGCGTTGAAATGGAATGGCAATTTTGTGTGGGCTTGTAAAAACTATGATGGCGATGTACAAAGCGATACAGTTGCGCAGGGTTTTGGAAGTTTGGGCCTTATGACCTCGGTGTTGATCACGCCCGATGGTAGCACAATGGAAGCAGAAGCCGCACATGGCACAGTAACAAGACATTATCGTGATCACCAGGCTGGGAAAC
Source organism: Ferruginibacter sp. (assembly GCA_030655145.1). Classification (GTDB taxonomy): domain Bacteria; phylum Bacteroidota; class Bacteroidia; order Chitinophagales; family Chitinophagaceae; genus Ferruginibacter. The sequence goes on along the minus strand of JAURWD010000054.1, from coordinate 8,534 downwards.
CAACCTCAACAAATCCAATCGCATCTATTTTTGCCTGGACACGTGGACTTGCATTCCGTGGTAAACTCGACAACAACCAGGAGCTGATTGATTTCTGTCTGGCCCTTGAAGCTGTGTGTATCGAGACTGTTGAAAGTGGTAAGATGACAAAGGATCTTGCGGTATGTATCCACGGGAATAAAGTGAAGCATGGCGATCATTACCTGAACACAGAAGAATTCCTCGACGCCATCGATGAGAACCTGAAGAAAAAAATGAACTAAGTTTTATTTTTAGATATTTAAAAAAGGGCAGCTCTTCGGAGCCGCCCTTTTTTTGTTAGCAAGAGATCATTAAATAGCTTATTCCGCAACGACGGTTGCAGCATGTTTCACCGGAAAATTTAACGACCGGGCGATAAAACACATGGCGTTCGCCTTCTGGTGTTGTTCTTCTGCCAATAAAATCATCGAACTATCAGCTACGGATACCTGCGGATGTAAAACAACTTCTGTAAACTGCCCGGCACCGCCGGCTTCCTCTGTCATTGTTGCAGTTGCCTGGTCAATATATTTTGTGACGACCACCCCTGCTTCCGAACACAGGTGCAGGTACCAAAGCATATGACAAGTAGAGATAGAAGCCACAAAAAGATCCTCGGGTGTATGCATGGATTTATCACCACGGAAAGCGGCATCAGAGGATCCCAGGATATTCACCTTTTGATCGACTGAGATCAGGTGACTTCGTTCATAGGAACGATACTCCTTTGTTCCCGAACCGGTATTGCCGGTCCATGCTACGGTTACAGCATATTGATGAAGTTTTTCCATTTTCAAATTTAAGTTGATTCTATTTCTGCTCCACTGTCTTCAAAGTTGACAGGACTTCCATAGCCCTTGCTGCATCTGCCTGCGGAACAAAGATGTGATCGTGATGATAGGCGGCCATAACATTACAACTGATAGCGGCCCCTGCAAGCGCTGCAGAAAAAGCTGCGGTAAGCCCAACCGCTTCCAGGGATGAATGAACCCTCAGCGTTATCCAGGAAAAAACAGTTTCGTACGGTAGTTTCATTTCCTCAGCTATCTCCCTGGAAACGATCACTGTAATCCCTTCTGTTTCGCGGAAAATGGCAATGGCCTGCCGCCAGTCAAGCGTCGTTGTTTCGGGAAGCGAACAAAAAACAAATGCACCATCATTTAAAAATGGTGAGGGGTTGGCTAATAACAGTTCGAGGTTCTTTTCTCCGGGCATGAAATGTTTATTAAATCGTTGAACAAACTTTATTGCAGTGTGTCAAAATCGCCTGGTAAAGTAAAATTGAAGAATATGAACTCATCCTGTTTCGCAAACTTCAATACCAGTCAAGCCATAACCGACAACGTGTTTAGTGCCACTTCTCCCAGCGCAACATCGCTATCTATCATAATCTTATTTCTAATCTCGTCCGGACAATGCTTTTTGAAAATAATTTCCACGTCAGGTCTGGTTCAATGGTGATGTTTGTATGAGGATCAGCAGTTTGATCTTTTGATAATTGCCACCCAGCCTTGCTGCGGGTGATCTGCCAGCTGCCGCCAGCTTCACCACGTATAGTAATATGAACACAGCTACCATCAGCCGCCTCGATATCGCGATAAGTGAAAGTTAGTCCATGCCTGAAAATGTCCATAAAAGGATGAAAGAATTCTTTGGACATAAGCGTTTGCTCATTCATTGCCTCACAGATCTGTTGAATATGATGTCATGTTATTGAAAGAAAGAAAATAGCCAACGGCAACCGCTATTTTGTTATTCTCGCCACCCGCAGTAAAATAGGAAATTGTATGCTTCGTTGAACCGCGTCCCCCCAAACTTTTTCAAGTCGAAGTACCAGCGGCTCCACCGGGTCTTGGTTGTTGGCTTTGATGTAATGTTTCACCGCGGACCAGGTTCGGAAAAAACCGGCCAGGTCATCCAGGCTCCAGGAAACTTCATTTACCAGGGTGGGAGCAGTGATCTCTTCAAAAGGAAATGGAATTGTTTTGTAGTGTTCGTCAATATATTTTCGTTCTTTATCCCAATAGGTATCGAGGGTGGTTCTATAAAAGTGACCGATGATTTCATCAGCCTCTCCCCCAGCGCTTACCAGTCCATAACCAAGGGCGGCGAAAATGCCCTGGTTCCTGGTACACCTTTCCACTTCTCTGTAAAATCTTTTGAAATCGAACCAATGGATCGCCTGTGCAACCGTCACCAGGTCGAATGAATTATCGGGGAAAGAAGTCTGTTCCGCAGGTTGCACGCTATACTCCAGGTTTGGCGCCGGTACGGCTTGCTCTATTTGCTCCTTGCTTATATCGGTTGCATAAACTGTGTGAAAGTGATGGGCAAGTTCTGTTGCCAATTGGCCATTGCCAGTGCCACAGTCCCAGGCCGCTTGCCTGCCCGGAATTTTCGAGGACAGAAATTCAAATACTTCGGGTGGATATGCCGGCCGATAGCGGGCGTAGAGGTCGGATCGTGAAGTAAAATTGTCTTTGATATTTGTCATTTCTGTGAAACTTTTTTACGAGCTAAAAGCGTTCTACATCAATCCTTTCAACCGCACGTATTGCAGGAGCATGATCGTTTTTGCATCTTTTATTTCTCCATTATCGATCATGCCAAGCGCTTCTTCTATATTTTTTTCAAGCACCTCAATATCTTCCTGTTCATGTTCAATGCCACCTCCATCGGTGACCTTCATCTCGCGAGTGTATTCAGCAACAAAAAAGTGTAAAATTTCCGTGACCGAACCGGGTGACATATATGCTTCGAAGATCTTGCGGACTGCAGAGATCTTAAAGCCCGTTTCTTCTTCTGTTTCTCTCCTGATACAATCTTCGGGGTTATCATTGTCGAGCAAACCGGCACAAGCTTCTATCAACATTCCGTTATCATTACCATTGATAAAACTCGGTAACCGAAACTGGCGCGTAAGTATCACTGTTTTTTCTTCTTTGTTATACAGCAAAATCGTAGCGCCATTGCCCCGGTCATAGGCTTCACGGGTTTGTACAACCGTTTCCCCATTGTTCTTCGTAAACTCATAAGTTAGCTTCTTAAGGGTGTACCAGTTATTGGATAAGATTTCTGTTGTCAATACTTTTGCTCTGCTGGTCATGGATTGTATATTTTTTACTCCCGGTTCTGCCACCTGGCAGAAGGGCTTTAAAAATAGTTCATTCGAAGAATCCAGCTAAAAATTGTTTGACTGCCAAAGGATGTTTTAAACTCAAGGATCTCGCTTCATTTAAGGTTATTTGATTTTTATATACATGACAACACAGCTTTAAGTTATGACTGGAGAAACGCAAAAAAATAACCCACTTCATGGAACAACCTTGAAAGAAATTGTTGTTTTCCTCGAGCAACATTATGGATGGGAAAAACTCGGCTCCCTGGTACGCATCAAATGTTTCACCGATAATCCAAGTGTAGAATCAAGCCTAAAGTTTTTGCGCAAAACTGAATGGGCGCGAAAAAAAGTAGAAGAACTCTATATCCGAACCCTCAACCAGGTCAAAAAGAAAATGGGCCAGCAATTACCGCCAGCCCATTAGTGATTCATATTATTAGAAAATGGTTCGGCGTTTCTGCCAGCTTGCTTTATTACAAACTCATTTCCCTTTATGGTATTCTTTGTTGCTAAGTGATCAATGTTTGTCACTCTTCCCAGGATGCACCCTATCAGCCGAATCTTTGGCCGACTTCCTCATTGTATCCATGTTTACGGGCCGCATCCTGTCGGCTGAATCAAGATCAACCCTTGTTTTATCAACCATCATTGTATCCGCAGCACGGGTTAGTTCCGTATCTGAAGGAACATGATCGATGTGCGTTGGATCTGCATGATCCTGCTGACTGTAGTCGTCGCTGTTACAAGCGGAAAAAGTCGTTAATACTACCGCTGCAGCGATTAAAAATCCGCTCGTTTTGGGAAATAATTTTTTCATACAATAAAGTTTTTACTGATTCTTTCAAATAGAGTGCCGTACAGCAAAACAGACCTATGCCTTTGCAGCCGGTTAAATAAAGCAGTTTTGGCAGGAAAAAGTTCGGTAATCTGAGGAAGATAGTCCACGTCTGCCCACCAAATTTCAGCGGCAGCTGGAGTCAAAAATCGTATATTTGCATCGAAGTTTTTCGATATGAGTACAAAAGGAAAAGTATTAATGGCAATGAGCGGGGGTATAGACAGTACCGTCGCCGCTTTAATGCTCCATAAAGAAGGTTATGAGGTGATTGGTATCACCATGAAAACCTGGGATTACGCAACCAGTGTGGGCACTACCGGCAAAAAGGAAACCGGCTGCTGCAACCTTGATAGTTTTAATGATGCCCGCCAGGCGGCAGTACACCATGGTTTCCCGCATTTTATCCTGGACATCCGCGATGAATTTGGCGATTTCGTGATTGAGAATTTCGTAGAAGAGTATATGGCGGGTCGTACGCCAAATCCCTGCGTGATGTGCAATACCCACATTAAATGGCGCGCCTTACTTAAAAGGGCTGATGCCCTGGGATGTGATTTTATCGCTACCGGTCACTATGCCCAGGTTCATCAACATACCAATGGTCGCTATTTTATCAGGAAAGGAATTGATGAAACGAAAGACCAGAGCTACGTTTTATGGGGTCTTCAACAGGATCTGCTAAGCCGCACCCTGCTGCCACTTGGAACTTACCACAAAACCCAGATCAGGCAGATGGCCCATGATTTCGGGTATCCCGAACTCGCCAAAAAAGCAGAGAGCTACGAAATATGTTTTGTGCCCGATAACGATTACCGCGGATTTTTAAAAAGAAACGTTGAAGGACTGGAAGAAAAAGTCGCCGGCGGAAATTTTATTGATAAAACAGGGCGGATTTTGGGCCAGCATAAAGGCTACCCGTTCTATACCATCGGGCAGCGGAAAGGCCTGGATATTGCGCTAGGGCGTCCAGCTTTTGTAACCGCTATTGATCCCGACAGCAACACGATCGTGCTGGGAGATGAAGAAGACCTGAGAGGTAGTGAAATGAACGTGGCGAAAATAAACTGGATCAAGTATGATGGCCTTCCCGACGGAGCGGAAGTCTTCACTAAAATTCGTTACAAGGACAAAGGTGCCACCAGCAACGTGTTTACATACGAAAACGGGCTAAAAGTTCGTTTTTATGAGGATGTTAAGGGTATTGCCCCCGGGCAAAGTGCTGTTTTTTACGAAGGGGATGATGTAATTGGCGGGGGTATTATTCAACGCCCACCTGCTTTTCCCGTCTTATAGTAAATGGCAGGCAAGCAGCCTTTTCATCAACTTCAACGTCTGATATGTAACTCCCGAATATGAAAAAAACGCTTTCCTGGATAGTCACTTGCTGTACCATTTTCCTGTTTTCCTGTAAAAAAGATCCCGAAGTAATCCAGACGGAAGATATCAGTACCTATGCCCCGCTCTCCGTGGGCAAATACATTATTTATCAACTTGATTCACTGGTGTCCCGCAACCAGGGCGCATCACTTGTAACGGTGAGTTACCAGGTGAAGCACGAGGTTAGTGCAGAAATAACCGACAACAACAACCGTCCGGGCTACCGGATCACCCGGTACATTCGCAAAGCTGCCCCACAAGCCTGGGTGCCGGACAACAGTTTCCTGGCGATCAATACAGGTACCTCTCTCGAATTTGTGGAGAATAACATGCGCTTTATCAAACTGCGGTTACCCATAAAAAATGGATTTTCCTGGAAAGGCAATTCTTCCCTTGACACTTATTCATTTAATTCTGATATAAAATACCTGGCCGACTGGGATTATACCTACGACAGTGTGGACACACAACTTTCAGTTGGAGCCCTTACGATCGACAGCACTATTAAAGTGGATCAGCGGGATGAAACCATCGGTAACCCGATCGATTTCAATGCCTATAGTGAAGTAAATGTGGGCACTGAATATTATGCAAAAGGTATTGGCCTCGTTCACAGGCGATTCCTGCATTTGGAATTCCAGCCACCAACCCCGGGTGTTGCAGGCGCTTACAGCGATTATTCCTACGGTATTACGCTAACCATGCTTGAACACAATTAAAAGGCTGCAGGTTTTCTTTGTAGTTTTGGTTTACGCAATTGATCAACTGTACACATGAAAAAATGCCTGCTCCTCGTTTGTATCGCACTTGGTTTTCACCAGCAGGGAATTGCACAGTTTTCCCGTTACATCGTCAGGCTAAAGAATAAAACAAAGACTCCCTACACACTTAGCGATCCAGGTAAATTTTTAAGTCAGCGAGCTATTGAACGCCGGACAAGATTCAACATACCGATCGAAGAAACCGACCTTCCAATCAATCCTGCTTACATTGATAGTATTCGTTTATCCGGCGCCGTTACCATATTGAATGTGAGTAAATGGCTGAACCAGGTTTGCATTCAAACCACGGATGCGCAGGCGTTATTGAAAATAAACAGTTACAGCTTCGTTTTCCCGGCAATGCCGGTTGCGGCCCGCATGGCGGGAAATATCAACCCCGTCAATAAACAACTAGACCTTCCTCAACTCCCTCCCAGTCCGGTCGCGGCAAGGCCGCAAAGTCCGCAGGATGTCTTCGATTACGGTCTCGCCTATCCGCAGGTTCGAATGCACAATGCAGAGTTTTTGCACAACTATGGTTTTCGTGGAGAGGGCATGCAGCTTGCAATTATGGATGCAGGCTTTTATCACTATCAAACCTTACCGACTTTCGACAGCATTGTAAAAAATAAACAGGTGCTCGACACTTGGGATTTTGTATCCAATGACGCCACGGTGAATGAAGATCATCCACACGGAATGAATTGTTTTAGCACGATCGCGGCAAACTTACCCGGCTCATTTGTCGGTACAGCGCCAAAAAGCAATTACTTATTGTACCGAACCGAAGACGCGGGAAGTGAATACCCGGTAGAAGAACAAAATTTGGCGGCGGCCGCGGAAAAAGCAGACAGCCTCGGCGCTGACGTGTTTTCAATTTCTCTCGGCTATAATACGTTTGATAACAGCACCTTTAATTATACGTATAGCGACCTGGATGGCAATACCACCATGAGCGCTCGTGCCGCCGACTTTGCCGCAAGAAAAGGAATTCTTGTCGTTGTTGCCGCGGGCAATGATGGCAACAATAGCTGGAAGTACATTTCCACCCCGGCGGATGCTGATAGTGTATTAACAGTAGGCGCAGTCAATGCTTCGCGGCAGGCGGCGGCTTTTAGTGGATATGGTCCAACAAGCGACAACCAGGTAAAGCCAGATGTAGCGGCGGTAGGCCAAGGGGCTGTGGTAGCAAACCAGGTTACCGGGGAGCCCTCTTACAACAATGGAACTTCATTTGCCTGCCCGATCATGGCCGGTGTAACGACTTGCTTGTGGCAAGCATTTCCCGAAGTGAACAACATGAGCGTGATAGACGCCTTGCGCCGGTCTGCCGACAAATTTGCTTCTCCGGATGTGCGCACAGGTTATGGAATTCCGGATGCTAAAAAAGCCTTTGTGTTGCTGCTGAAGAAGCTCTTCACAAAAGACGTGGCGATCGATAATTCCTGCAAGGCAGTCCTGACCTGGAATGTGAAATCAGGTGACAATATGAGGATCATAGTTGAACGCAAATTACCTGCGGATGCAGAATATACAGCAGTTAAAACGGAAATGGTTAGTGGTAGTTTTGCTTCCCGCAGTTTTACATTTACCGAGGACCTCAATAATTTAACTGGTAACCTCGCCATCAACTACAGGTTAAGGATGGTGATTGGAACAGATACAAGTTTTTATCTGGATTCGGCTACCTTAAATTACCCGGGATGCGGCGCAACGCCAAATGCGATACGGGTTGGGCCTAACCCGGTTACAGACAACCTAATTGTGGTAATACCGGGCAATGGAGCTAACCGCGTGAGCCTGCAATTACATGATGTGACCGGGAGGTTGGTGTATCAGCAAACGCAAGTCCTGGCAGGAACGGTGACCATGCAAATACCCATGAAGCATTTAAGCAAGGGACTTTACTTTATTTCTGTATTCCTGGATGACAAAAAGCAAGCGACACGTACGATAAGGCGATAGCCATCACCACTGGTTACTTCTTTCTGAATACCGAAACATACATGCTGTCTGCTTTGATGCTGTAACCTTTTAATACTTCTTCAAACAACAATTCGGCTGAGAGATCTTCCCGGATAAATCTGGTCATTTCTTCATTCTCCTGCCTAAAGACTGAACAGGTGATGTAAACGAAGAGCCCATCCGAACGCAGGTGCGGAAAACTCTGCGATATTATCTTTCGTTGCAGCTCACTGTAATGGGTAATCGCAGGCTCTTTAAAAAAGTGTAGTTGCTCCGGAGTCCTGCTCCAGGTACCGCTTCCGGTACAAGGTGCGTCGCACAACACCAGGTCATATTCCGAGGAAACCGGCATAAAGTCCGGCTGACTGATATCTGAAATAAAATATTTATACTCCTTAATTCCAGCCCGTTTAAACCGTTGGTGCAGGTTGAGGATGATGCTGGCGCGGAT
>JAURWD010000186.1 GCA_030655145.1 Ferruginibacter sp. | reverse complement strand
CCGCAGCTTTCGTTGTTACTGCTAGTATTGTTGCCGTTGACAGCGCTCATCATCGGAAAGGTAAGTAAGCAATTGAAAAAACAATCAAAGACCTATTCTGAAATTACCGGGCAAAATTTAGCGCACATTGAAGAAACGCTTGGTGGAGTTAAGGTGATAAAGGCCTTTAATGCGGAGGACCGCATGATGAAAAAATTCAGGTACAGCAATGACAAACTATTTGAATTGTTGAATCATATTACGCTGCGGCGGGATCTTGCCAGCCCCTTAACAGAGGTGCTTGGTATTACCGTCTTATGCGTGATCTTATACATCGGCGGACGCATGGTCCTGAGCGAAAGTGGCTATATGGCCAGTGGCGATCTGATCCCTTTTATTGTAAGCTTTGCGATGATCATTAACCCGGCAAAAAACCTTTCTACAACAGTATCCAACCTGCAAAAAGGAATGGGGGCAATCGAGAGAATTGAAGACATCCTGGATGCGCCGATCGTGGTGGAAGAAAAGCCCGGAGCTGTTTCGCTTACCGGCCTAAAAAGCAATATTGAGTTTAGAAACGTGAGCTTTTACTACCAGGACAAAATAATATTAAAGGACGTTAGTCTGAATATTGAAAAGGGAAAAACCATAGCGTTAGTGGGTTCTTCAGGGGCAGGAAAGTCGACTCTGGCAGACCTGGTGCCTCGCTTTCATGACGTAAGCAATGGAGAAATATTGATTGACGGTATCAATATCAAAGACTACACTATTCACTCCTTACGCGACCAGATGAGCATCGTAACACAGGAGCCTATTTTGTTCAACGACACGATTGCCAGCAACATTGCCCTTGGAAATTCAGACGCCACCATGGAGGAGATCATTCATGCTGCAGAGATTGCCAACGCCCACAATTTTATTGTGTCAAAAGATGATGCCTACGAAACCAATATTGGTGATCGCGGTATGAAGTTGAGTGGCGGCGAACGCCAGCGTGTTACCATTGCCCGTGCAGTGCTTCAAAACCCACCGATCTTAATTTTAGATGAAGCTACTTCGTCGCTGGATACGGAGAGCGAAAGATTGGTGCAGGATGCCATTATAAACCTGATGAAGGATAGAACCTCGCTGGTTATTGCGCACCGCCTCAGCACCATCCGTAACGCGGATGAGATCATCGTTCTGCAAAAAGGTGAGATCATTGAACGAGGAACGCACGATGCACTGCTTTCGCAAAATGGCTTCTACAAACGGTTGGTAGAAATGCAGGAGATCAATTAAGAATTTTAGCTGATTTAATTCGTTGGGACATAACGTCAATAGCTATACGATTTAGCGTGCCTTCTTCATGCCTATAACTACACCCGTGATGGCGCAAAATATCACGGTGATACCAATCATGAAAGGAATGATGGCCGGGTTAATGTGTTGCTGCAGCAGGCGCATTTCGGCGAGGCCGAGCAATAAGCCCAGCATAATGCCAGTTACAAAGCCCGCGATCCCAAACTGTATCTTCCTCATGGGTCAAAAATAAACATTGTCTTACAACCTTATTCCTGGACACGATAAAACTTAGGAGATGATATGCAATGACGATCGCCGATGCCCGGTGCGCAAACGTAGAAGTGTGCGACGCAACCGCAGCCTGAATTACGATCAACAGCCCGGACAAAAAACAATTGGTTTTACAATATTATTTTGAAGAAAACCCTGCATAAAGCCCACGATTTTGAAAGGAAACCAACCTTAATAAAACGGTCCGAATTGCTTACTTTTCAATCATAAACCAAATTCCGTATCATGCTGGTAAAAACGTATGGAAGCGCCGTTTATGGCGTGGAAGCAATTACCATCGCGGTGGAGGTAAACATTAACAACCAGGGCAAATCGGATGCGATCATTGTTGGATTGCCCGATGGCGCCGTTAAAGAAAGTTTACTCCGCGTTGAAAGTGCCATCAAAGACAATAACTATTTTATGCCGCGGACAAGGCTGATCGTAAACCTTGCCCCCGCCGATATCCGGAAGAGTGGTACTGCCTTCGATCTCCCGATTGCCCTGGCGACCCTGGGTGCCAGTGAACAACTTGCCAACCCGGAAAAACTTACCGACTATGTTATCATGGGCGAACTGAGCCTGGACGGCGCCGTGAGGCCGATCAAGGGCGCACTGCCTATTGCTATCCAGGCAAGGAAAGAACAATTCAAAGGTTTGATCGTACCGATACAGAATGCCCGTGAAGCTGCCATGGTGAACAAGCTGCAGGTGTATGGAGTACGCCACCTGAACGAAGTGATCAATTTTTTTAAAGATGAATCAACGCTTCAACCGACAGTTGTAAATACCCGCGAAGAATTCGCCTATGCGCAAGGAGATTTTGACATAGACTTCTGTGATGTAAAAGGTCAGGAAAACATTAAGCGGGCATTGGAAATTGCTGCAGCAGGTGGTCACAACGCCATCCTCATCGGTCCACCTGGTGCGGGTAAAACAATGCTGGCAAAAAGGCTTCCCACCATTTTGCCGCCACTCTCGCTGCAGGAAGCGCTGGAAACAACCAAGATACACAGTGTAGCGGGCAAGCTACCGGAGAATGCAACCCTTATTTCGCGGCGGCCATACAGAAGCCCGCATCATACGATCAGTGACGTAGCGCTCGTAGGCGGCGGCGGCAATCCACAACCCGGTGAGATTTCATTGGCGCATAATGGTGTGTTATTTTTAGATGAATTGCCCGAATTTAAGCGTACAGTGCTCGAGGTAATGCGACAGCCGATGGAAGAGCGGAAGGTGACTATCTCAAGAGCAAAAGTGGCGCTGGAATTTCCGGCGAGCTTTATGCTGATCGCTTCCATGAATCCCTGCCCCTGTGGATTTTTTAATCATCCCGAAAAAGATTGTAGCTGTCCGCCGGGTGCCGTTCAGAAGTACCTGAACAAGATCTCCGGTCCACTGCTGGATCGTATTGATCTTCACGTTGAAGTAACGCCGGTTGCATTTAGCCAGTTGTCGTCCGTAGCGCAGTTTGAAAAAAGTGAGCGCATTCGCGAACGGGTTATCAAGGCCCGTGAGATCCAGGAGAACAGGTACAAAGAAAGTGAAGGTGTATATTCCAACGCGCAGATGAGTAGCAAGATGTTGAAAGAACTTTGTGTGATCAACAATGCAAGTCAGAATTTACTAAAGATCGCGATGGACAGGTTGAACTTATCCGCCCGGGCCTATGACCGGATCCTAAAAGTAAGCCGGACGATCGCAGACCTGGCAGGCAGTGCGGATATAAAAGCGGAGCACCTAGCAGAAGCGATCCAATACCGCAGCCTGGATCGGCAAGGATGGGCAGGCTAGGTGAGCACGCACACGACAATTTATTTTCAGCTAAGTTTGCCTCTCAAAAGCTGATGCCCAATGAGTAATCCCTGCATACTTTGTAACAATTCTGAAAATAATTCCATCATTGCAGTTAAGGAATTGCAATTGGGATTGGGTGAAGTTTTTGACTACCAGCAATGTGGCAACTGCGGCTCCGTTCAGCTTCAAACTATTCCAGGTGATTTTGGGAAATATTATCCCAACGATGATTATTATTCTTTTAACCTGGGCATCACCATCGCCGAGAAAGCCGACAGCTTTCGAAAATTACAATCAGAACATTTACTCTTTGGTAAAAACAATTTCCTCGGCAGCCTTGCGACCATTGGTTTTAATATGCCAGATTATTATCAATGGATGAAAAATACGCGGGCTCAATACGATGACGCCATCCTGGATATTGGTACCGGCAATGGTAGCCTGCTAACGCGTCTTCACCGGATCGGGTATACGAACCTCACAGGCATTGATCCATTCATCAGTGAGAGCAAAGACTATGGAGCCGTGAAGATTTTAAAAAAAGATGTGTTTGCCGTCTCCGATCGCTATGACGTGGTCATGATGCACCATTCATTGGAGCACATGTTTGAACCTAAAAAAGTGCTGGCACAATTGCTGAAAGTGCTGAAACCTGGTGGCCGCCTCCTGATCCGCATCCCGGTGATGGGTAATTATGGCTGGAAAAAATATGTCACTTACTGGTGTGGCATCGATGCACCGCGGCATATTTTTGTTCCCACGGAAAAAGCCTTGAAATTGATGCTGGAAGAAGCGGGTTTTGAAATTGAACGTTTTGAATATGATAGCTCCGACTATGTGATCTGGAGCAGTGAACAATATCTGAAAGGCATGCCGTTGCATGATCCGAAGAGCCAGATGGTTAATCCGAAAGAAAGCATGTTTTCAAAAGGGCAGATAAAGGAATTCAGGAAACTGATCCAGGCTGAAAATAAAAAAGGCAATGGAGACACTGCGGCCATTTACCTGCGAAAGAAATAAAACCGCACTAAACCTTCCTGCACATTTTTCGTATTTCAATAAGTTGAGATAAAGCACTCTTCCACTTAAAAGCGAATACGCCTTGCCGATAGATAAACAAATAACGAAACAGGGCGAGGCTAAACCCATTTTTTCTTAATAACCACAGTTCTCTCCAGCGCTCATAAAATACCTTGTCGGTATTGAATGGCAAATTAGCCATGGCCTCCAGCCGGGAGAGTTGCAATTCATACTCTGCCTTTTTTCGACCTTTGACCATTCCCCTGCCGGTTGGTATTGCCTGTGTAACATTGGAGGCATGTTGCCGATATTGGTTCAATACCTGCGGACAAAAAGCAATTTCATGGCGCAGGCTGCTGACTACGCCGAACCACCAATCGTGAGGATGCTCGTTGTGATTACTGCCGGTGTATTGCAATAAATTTTTATGAAATAGGATGGTATGACCCCAGACACAATTGCCAATTACGAATCCACGATTGATTAATGAATTTCCAGGCTGCACCATTCGTACTGTGTCCGACAATTTGATGTTAAGTGAATCTCCTTTCTCATCTACCAGTTCTGAATCGGAAAACACGAGCAGGTTGGTACCAATGTGTTGCAGTAAAGTTTCGATTTTATGCGGAAGCCAGCGATCATCCTGGTCACAGAAAAGTATGTATTCACCGCTACAATGTTCCAGGGCTTTATAAAAAGTTTGCCGGTAGCCAAGGTTTCGGTTGTTGAAGAAAAGCTTGATTCTTTTATCCCGCTCTTTATATTGTTCCAACACTTCGACGGTTCGGTCGGTTGAACAGTCATCAACAACTACAAGTTCCCAATTGGTAAATGTTTGAGCAAAAATTGATTGGAGCTGTTCTGTAAGAAGCGTGTACCCGTTATAGGTAGCCATTGCGATGGATACCAGGGGAGAAGATTGTTGTGCGTTTTTGTCGATCATGCCAAACTTGAATAAATCTCCAGGTATTGAGCCGCTGCCCGGTCCCAGCTAAATGAAGCGGCCCGTTCCCTGATCTTTTGCTGGAAGTTTCCCTGGCTAAAGTCGGCCATACCGTCAGCGAATACACGCTGCATGGCAGCGGGATCAAAACTATGGAAATACCAGGCGGCATCACCTCCAATTTCGGGCAGGCAGGTTTCGGTGGACAAAAAAACCGGCTTCCCAAAATGCATGGCTTCCAACGCTGGCAAACCAAATCCTTCCGCGTAAGAAGGAAACAGGAAAGCACTGCAGTTTTTATAGTACCAATATTTTTCTTCCTCGGAAATTGCCCCGGTGAGTTTCACCCGGTCAGAAACATTCCAGCGCCTGATCTCTTGCTCCACCACTTCTTTGTATTCGTAATTATTTAAACCCGCAATGATCAGCTCGTAGTCATTTCCTTCGAGCAATGCTGGTAGCAAATGAAAATTTTTCCGTGGTTGCACGAGGCCGAGTGCAAAGAGGAAAGGTTTAGCCGGCCGGTATCGCGGCGCATCAAACAACGGAAAATCATTTACGTTACAGCCATTGTAAATAACTGTGGCAGGTTTGCCCTGCAGGTTGAGTTGTTCACTGGCCATGTCTTTTGCGTAACCGGAAATAAAGGTCAGGTGATCGGCCCGGTCAATTCTTCGCTGGATCCTTTGCAATAATTTTTTGTTCCCACGACTGTTCGTGGAATCTTCAATCAGGAAGTTCAAGTCATGAATGGTGAAGACGAACCGTGTTTTTTTATTGAAGGGCTTGTACCAGGAAATAGAAGTCGTGGCGTGCCATACATCAAATTTTGAAGTACCGGCTTTGTAAAACTTGTCCAGGGAATGTTGAGCTTCATAAGCAACATTTTCGCCGAACAAGCCAAATTTTTCCTTGGGTAAATAGTAATGCAATCTCATGTCGGCAGCCGGTGAAGCCGCGAGGCTTTTACCCAAATGATACGAAAAAGTGTATAGGCCGTTGAAAGGATTTTGCCTGAGGCGGTGCATATCAACGAGAACATCCGTCATAGCAGGCAAATTACGAAAACATTTCCCGGTAAGAAATCAGGCCTCATCTGCGAAGCAAATTTGTCATTCTTTGCAAACTTGTACGATATTTGACACATCGAAGCTTTTCGATTTATCACAATCCCCAAATAATGAAAATCTTAATACAATACCTGCAGCCATTTAAATGGCTGGTCATATTTACACTTGTTCTCGCTGCCATTAACATCAGTTTTTCTCTCATTGATCCTATCATCTT
>JAURWD010000183.1 GCA_030655145.1 Ferruginibacter sp. | reverse complement strand
ATTGTAGTAGGCAACAATGTCCGCCTTTTCAGGAGCGATGCGTTGAATGTAATTTTTGGTATCGGCAAAAATGTTTTTGTCATTGACGACAATGCGGTTGAAATCTTCGTTCAATAAGTCGCGAAGCATGCTGTTTGCCTTGCCCTGCTCGCTTAATATTTTTGAAGGAGGGGCTGCGTCTTTCAGGTTCGTCTGAATAGTCTTCCAGGTTTGAACCAGGGTCAACAAATCTTCATGAAGTTCAGCCGTGTTTTTTCCTTCGGCTGCAGTACGAACAATTACACCAAAATTTTTCGGCTTGATCGCCTCGATAATTTTGTGCAACCTTTTCCGCTCCTCGCTAGAGTGGATTTTGCGGGAAACGGCTATAACATCATTAAATGGAGTGATAACAACAAATCTTCCGGGTAGGGACAATTCGCAGCTTAATCGCGGGCCTTTGGCCGCAATCGGTTCTTTCAAAATTTGAACTAACACATTTGGCCTGCCACTTAAAACCTCCGCTATCTTACCGGTTTTTACAATCTCAGGTTCAACAGAAAATTTACCAAAATCATATCCGCCTTCGGAATGATCGTTTATACAAATGTTGGTAAACTTCAGAATTGATTTTACGTAAGGACTCAAATCAGTGTAATGCAGAAACGCGTCTTTTTCAAAACCGACATCTACAAATGCAGCATTCAACCCAGGAATAAGTTTCTTAACTTTTCCGAGGTATAAATCACCGACGGCAAAGTTTGCATCAGCCTTTTCGTTGTGCAACTCAACCAGCCTTTTATCTTCCATCAAAGCGATTTCAACGCCTTGAGGTGCCGCATTTATAATTAATTCCTTTGTCAAACAATTCACTTTTAATTAGAGACCATTACATCACGGAAGGATAACGTACAACAATATTATAAAGTATACTGTAAGATTATACCCTATAATATAGTTGATAAATGTGTGCCGGCCTGAGGATGCCGGCACCTATAATAAAAAGAAAGTTATTTCTTCTTATGACGGTTCTTTCTTAAACGCTTCTTACGCTTATGCGTTGCAATTTTATGACGTTTTCTTTTTTTACCACAAGGCATACCTAGTCTTTTTATTAGTTATCAAAAATTTTAAATGATGCTGATCTCAAATATTCCAAATCAGTCTATCTATTTCAGCATTTTAATTCGATCGTTCACTTCTTTGCTATAAGCCGGATCATTTACCAACCGTTTACTTATCTCATACCATTTTAAGGCATTCGGCTTATCACCATGGGCGGCGTATCCATCGGCGAGCCAGCTAATTGCTTCAAGATTTCCAGGTTGTGCTTTCACTACCTTTTCCAGTCGCACAATTGCTTTGTCATATTGGTTTGAAATAACACCACCAATTCCCAGTACCAATTGCGCCTTCATGTTATTAGAATCCTTCGCCACTACTTTTAGCAATTCCTGGATGCCTTTCATTGTCTCTTGCGGATCACCCGCCATACCCTTTCCAAAAACATAGCAACTTCCAAGTCCAACTTTAAGGCTATCGTTATCAGGATTTAACGCTATTGCCTGTTGAAAAAGAGTAATTGCCTGCTCACTTTTCCACCCTCTTTTTGCCATATCATCTTCCTTCCGGAGATCATCTAACATCAATTGGGCTGCAAAGGTGAGGTTTTTTTCATTATTTTCCAACTTAGCACCTTCGCTGGTGTAAAATACATGGAACTCATGTTGATGAACCGAATCATCCCAAAAAGATGCCAGTTGTTGGTAAACCTTGATTTGCTGCGCTTTTACGTCACCGCGGGAGATGCTGTTTTCAAGCTTATTGACGTAATCAAGCTGGGGAGGGGTAAGCTTTTGCTTTGCCTGGCTTATAAGTTCTGAAATATTGAAAGCGGGCGGAGCTCCGGGTTTGTCAACCGCTGCTATCGGACGATCTTTTTTCTCAACTGTTTTGCCAAATACGAGCAATAATGACAAAACCGCCAAGCCACTGCCCAAAAGAATCATTTGTAGTTTATTCACACCATCTCATTTTGAGCGGCAAAGTTAGGCTATTGCGGTGTTTCGGTTTCAGGTAACTTTTTGCTTTTAACTTCTGTTACAAATTCTTTTGCAGGCTTAAACGCGGGGATAAAATGCTCGGGTATTTCAACAGCCGTATTTTTTTTGATATTCCGACCGATCTTTGCTGCCCGTTTCTTTGTTATAAAGCTGCCGAAGCCACGTATATAGATATTTTCACCGGCTATTAATGAGCGTTTTATTTCTTTGAACATGGTTTCAAGCGTAAACATTACATCTACTTTAGGAATTCCCGTTTTGTCTGAAATTTCTGAAATTAGGTCTGCTTTTCTCATTTGATTGATGTTTGATTTAGATAGCTAACGGAAAAATAATCAAAAAAATTGGAAAAAACAATATTATTCCGCTGATTATCAGCATGTAACATTACAGCCAGGGCTGAGCAAATTTTAATGTCACCAACTATTTGAATCTTATCAGCATTTAGCCGACATCGCCAGAAATTTTGTAATAGCTCTCATGAAAAGCCAAACGCACAAGGAATTCTTCAAAAAAAAATTGTTAGCCTGTAACCAAAATGAAAAATCACGTGAAATGCCCTGGAAGGGAGATAAGGATCCATAACAGATATGGTTAAGTGAGATCATCC
>JAURWD010000180.1 GCA_030655145.1 Ferruginibacter sp. | reverse complement strand
CGGCTATTATTAAGTTCACCAATTTTGTCTTCGAGCGTTTTCAGATCAATATTCTTACTCACAAGTTCATTGTAAAGACTTTCAACTAGGTCATCATAGCTCCGTTTTGAAATAATTTCAGACGAAAAGCTTTTGTCCTCCAACGCTTTTGGTGTCTCTGGTATTGGTTTGTCTTGAGTACGACTGCTGTTACAGGAAGCAAGTGTCAAAACTAAAATTGTCGATATGAATATTTGGGTCGTCATAAAATGGCTGCTAACGGTCTGCATTGGCGAAGTGCGGGGAATTCATTGCTGGTCCCGCCCGGCGCTGATGATGACTTGACCCGTGAAGTTGAAACTGCCAATTAAGTTCAAATGAAAACGGTCCAGCCCCGAACCAAACCTGCAATATTGCTGATGATGAAGTTTCAACGTCCAGCCCCGTATTTTGCCAATGCATTGTTGTGCGTAGTTATTGTCTTAACCACAAATTTCCATTAGTGTCTCTTAATTCAATAAAACCGAATTGCTGGTCATAATTGGCAGTTTCCCACATAGTCCACGGGTAGGAAGTTTGTGTTGTTGGAGAAGCCTTTGTCACTCTATTGTAAGTCACATTATTAATAGTCTTTAATGTAAAAGGAATTAGATTTTTAATGGCTTCCAATTCTACGAACTGTCCTAATGCTTTATTCCACCTGATAGTCTGACGCATCTCATTTGGGTCAGAATTATATTGAATCTCTTTATAGAAGTAAATAAATATTGAGTCAGTACTTGAATTCAGATTGGCTGAATAAAACTCAGTCATTCCAATTTCGATGGGATTAGTAAATGGATCTTGATATTCTGCTTTGAATTCATTTCGCACCTTCGTGACAAAGTAAACTAGCGAATCTCCCGCTGAATTTTTAAATTTTATACTTTGCCCATTTTGATAGATAAACCACTTTCTTTCTTCGTCGGAAAATGAAAGCTTTGGGTTCGTTTTCTCCTTTTTACATGAAGCAAGAAGCAATATTAAAACAGGAATTAATTTTAGAGATTTCATATAATTAGATTTTGCGGAATAATTACGCACAACTACTTCATAGCCGCACCTCTCCGGTACTTTTGGAAGAAATAGAAAGGAATAAACGCATTGGGAAATAATAGGTACACTAAATCACAGCATATAGCTGCAAAAAAAATCACGTTTCACCTTCATTTGATCAGGCCCCCGGCCTTGTGCCCAGACAGTAAACTGGCTGGAAAGCATCCATTCGGATTGTGTGGGCATTGTCTTGGCTTCTTAAGCCAGGCCCAAAATGTTGATGAACCGTTCACTCACCTCACGGCATAGCCCACTCTCAGTCACATCTTACGGTAAAGAGCAGTACGAATTAGTCAAACTAAAATACAACATTATTATTATGCTCAATTCAAGAAATAAAATCATGTTATGGATTTGATTATCAATATTCAGCACGCCCCCCGAATTAATTTTTACTCACACAAGATCACTCCAGTTTTCGTTGGGTGTTGACCCGTTCCATCATATTATCGAGCGGACTCTGAACCTTGTTAAACGCCTGTTTTGTAAGGTGGGTATAAATCGTGGTCGTGCTGATGCTGTTATGTCCTAACAAACCCTGGATGTATCGGATATCTGTACCCGCTTCCAACAAATGCGTGGCGAAACTATGCCGCAGGGTATGCACACTCGCCTTCTTGTCAAGTTGGGCTTTTGCTAAGGCTTGCTGCATCACTTGCTGAACCGAGCGCCCGCTGTACGCCTCCCCTTTATACATCCCCTCGAACACAAAGGAATCTCCCGGGAATAACTCGCGATACGTTTCCAGGTAACTGACCACGGAGTATGGCAACATCACCATCCTGTCCTTATTGCCCTTCGCTCCCTTTAAATGAATTTTGAATTCCGGTATCAGTACATCGCTCCAGCGCAGGCTCGTGATCTCGCCCAGGCGAAGACCGGCGCCATAGCCCAGCAACAACAATAATTTGTGTTTCGGATTCTGGATCGCTGCGAAAATGCTGAAACATTCCGCCATCGTAAGTACGGCTGGAAGTTTTTTCTCTTTCTTCGGTCGCGGCAGCAACAACTGGAAGGGGTCACGCTTTAATACGTTCCTATAATAGAAAAGTAACGCGTTGATCAGGCTGTGTCCGGTTGAAGCCGATAACCCATTTTGCATCATCTTTGAAATATGCCGAACAACATCCCGCTCCGTAAGATCATCGGGGTTTTCAAAACTATTTTGTCTTAGGAAGAGGAGAAACGCCTCGGTATAAACCCGCAACGTATTGTCACTATAGTTCTTCGCCATCAGGTAATCCATGATGGCATGCACATACGTCTTTACCTGCACCGGGATTTGTTGTTCCAGTCGGTCAACCATGGCCTGCAGTTTTACTTTTTTATCGTTCGGCGTATATTCCTTTCGCACATAGTTGCGGGGCAGATTGTTTGTGAAATGAAGGCCAGCTTCAGTAGATAGTTGCTGTAAGTTTTGGATCATGATCGGCGTAGCCGGAATGATGTAGGCCTTTAAAGATTTGCTGAACCGAACCCCACGCCATCTTTTAACCTGTTGAATCACCTGCGAAACGGGTGGCAGCTGTAACTCGAAAACCTTTGGGTCAGTCATGCATGGACTCGCGATCATTTCTCCTGGATCAGTCAGAGCATCTCTCCCCGGCTCGTTGAAGTTATTCGGTAATACATTTGAAATTCCCAGCAAGGCTTCCACCCTGGTTTTTGTAGGGAGGCCCCGGTAAATGAGGTAGGCTTCATCTTTACTACTCCACCAAACTCCTTTTATTTTCAGCAGTGCAACATGCTCCTGCTTATGAAAAGGGAAGGCGAGCACCCAGTATTTTCCAACGTCTCCCCGCAACTGTAAAACGCCTTCCCATTTTCCATAAAAAGGCTCGGTCGGTAAAAAGCAGCCTTGGTCAAACACCTCGTTCTGCTTGGTCGTCAAATATTCCGTGACGGGATCGGTCGCACTCACGGACGTTGTGTTCGCCGGTGCGCTACGCTGTATGGATATTGTTTGAAAAAGCGTCTGTAGCTGGTTGTACTTTTCTTTGGTGTAGGAGAGATACCAGCACTTATGTGTTTTGCTCCAAACCGCATCCAGCGTTTTGACCAGCCGCGTTGTTTCTGCGCAAACGTCAAAGTAAATCGCGATCTGGAAATCTCCATGATGAAATATTTTTTTTATAGAGATCAAATGGTGTAGTTGAAGATGATGTATTAAAGCGTGAAGCCCGGTTGGCAAACGTGTAAGCGCCCGGCAAAAAAGTGATTGTACCACCTTCTCCAAAATACTCAAGAACGCCAATAACACCGCGGGTTAAACCGCGGGAAATTTGAAGAAAACCAACGGTGCACTTTGAGGGATTTACTCTGGTTAAAAAGATAAGCTCTTAAGTGTTTCTGTTAGCTTCATTCCAGGCAATTAACATCAAGGAATAGTGTATTTGGTGAGCCGGGGGAAACGATCAAAACAAAATTTGGACAGGGAAATTAAGGCTTGCCTCATGCCATACCATCCCGACTTGCAACTACCAAATTAAAACTTACAAACCTTTACTGGTATATTTATTGAATAGATCTGGAATCTGACGAATTACAGTTCTGCTCCGGCGATCATAAAAATCTTATTATGGAATATGTTTTAGAAGGTGAAGATGTGATCAGTCTGGCGATCTCCATACTTTGTGGTAGCATCATTGGGTTTGAAAGAGAGTATAACAACAAGTCTGCAGGTTTCCGGACGGTGATTTTAATTTGCCTTGGGTCCACAATTTTTACCATCGTTTCCAATCACGGTGCAGGAAGCGATGACCGCATTGCTGCAAACATTATCACCGGCATCGGGTTTATCGGTGCAGGGGTAATTTTTAAAGACAAGTTATCGGTACTAGGATTGACCACCGCTGCTGTGATCTGGACAAGCGCCGGCATCGGGATGCTTTGCGGTATCGGTTTTCATTTTTTAGCGCTTTGCATCACCATCTTCACCCTCATCGTTCTATCATTATTTGGCAACATTTCCTACTTCATCGACAAACTAAGTCACAGCAGGAACCTTACTGTAACTTTCGACGACACCCAGGTTAGGAACATTGATATTCTTTCTGCACTTTGTGCGAAGCACGAGATCAAAAGCAGGCTGCTAACCCTCACAAAAGCGGGTGGAAAAATGAATATCACCATCAATGTAAAGGGCGACAACAAACGTCTTTCAGCGCTTGAGATCGCTTTGATGGAAATGCCTGGCGTAAGCGAATTCTACTAACAGCCTGGCGCATTCTAGCTGCGGTAACCACGTAAGCTCCTGATAGGCAACCAACTTGATCGAATGAAAACAGGAAATACAAAAAATATTTTTTACCCCTTAAAGTCTATTGACATTCAGTATGTTATGTTGTAAATAAGCCGAACAAAAACAGCTTTTAGAAAATCTTTTTTCAAGATTTTTTTGGCACTTATTCAATTTTAATATTTCTTTGTCCCGTAGTAAAATTACTGCCTCTACTTTCAATACCTCCTGAAGCGCCTCCGCTAAATATCTCAACTCCGTTAGAAGCCACTGTTTAAGCAACCCCTACTTGTCTCCAACAGTCAACAATTAAAATCGGTAACCTCAATGGTTATACGCATTTTCGGCTTCGGCCACAATCCCACACATCGAATCATACCTGTTTAACAAGTCACAACTTCCTGGTTCGCCCAGGCCCCAAACTAAACGGATATGAGATTTATTTCATTCACAACAACCTTTACAGCTCTACAAACTGTTACCCGATCAGCAACTAAAAATTCGCTGAGCCGCAGCATCGCTAAAACGATCAACAAAACAAAGCAGTCATTTCAAACATTGCTTTTATTGAGTGTTTTTAATTTCGCTGCATTCTCTGCGTTTGCTGACTTTACGGTTGCTTCGGGCGCCACAATTGATGCTTCAACGATCACCGGTCAAACTGGTGTGTTAACCGTTAATGGCCGCCTCAACATCTCAACCAATGTTTCGCTGCTTGGATTTTCAAGCGTCGTGATCAACGGACCAAGTGGCCAGATCTACTGGACAACGAATTCCGACCTTTCTCTTGCCGCCAACACAAGTATTGTTATCAATAACCCCGCCCTTGGATTACAACCTACGGTTGGAAACGGAAATGCCTCACAGCGCCTGGTTGTTGGAACAACCGTTATTTGTGTATCAAGCGATAACTCAAATAACGCAGCCTTTTCGTTTGAACAATTTAATGCACTGGGTGGTCTGCCACAGTTTACAATAACTGGTAACAATGCTGTTTGTAATGGTTCCGCGATTGCATTAACAATTACACCAGATAGGACATCGACCGTGAGTTATACTTACAACTGGACCATCAGCGGTTCTACTGCAAACTTCACCCCACCGGCTACTACATCTTTTACTTCTGCATCAACTTCAATAACTCCCGCGGCGGGAAGCTACACCATCACCTGCACGGTGAAAGCAACCGGCGATCTGTTAGCAACACGCACTTACAATGTCACCGTTAGCAGTGCAGCTACTCCCACTGTTACGGCAACACCTGCCACAATTTGCAGTGGCTCATCCTCGAGCCTGGTAGCAACTTCTTCAAACAGTGCGATCAAATGGTACACTGTCGCAAGCGGTGGAACCAGTATTGGAACAAGTGCAAGTGGTGCAGGATTTTCCGTAAGCCCTGCCGCTACTACAAACTACTATGCAGAAGCTGCGAGTGCAAGTGGTTGCGTGAATAGTACCCGCACACTCGTAAAGGTTACTGTTGGCGCTTTTCCAACTGCGTTTACGGTTAATGGTGGCGGAAGCTATTGTACTGGTAGTGCTGGTGTGGCGCTTTCACTTAGCGGATCTGAAACCGGGGTAAACTATCAATTAAAACTAAATGGTGTAAATACAGGAACCGCTGTCGCGGGAACTGGTGCAGGACTTAGCTTTGGTTTGCAATCAGCGATCGGAACCTATACAGTAACGGCAACGAATGCAACCAGCGGTTGTATCAACCCGATGACCGGCAGCAAAGACATCACACAAAAAACCAGGCCGACTGCTGCCATCAGTGGTACACAACTTATCTGTAATGGAAGTTCGGCCCAGGTATCTCTTGCTATGACTGGTACTGGTCCATGGAGTGGAACATTGTCAAACGGCCAGGCTTTCAGTGGTTCAACAAACCCGCTAACTGTTACGGTTAGCCCAGCAAGCAACACCACCTTTTCAATCAGCACACTTTCTGATGCAAACTGTTCCGCAACAAGTGCGGATCTTAGCGGCAGCGCTGTTGTCACGGTGGGTACCAGCGGTGAGTGGCGCGGCATCACCAGCAACTGGCATGACGGCCAAAACTGGTGTACAGGTACTGCGCCTGTTGTCGGAATGAACATCGTGATCCCCGTAACTGCAAATAACCCTGTTATCAGTTCAGGCACAGCTTTTTCAAATAACCTTACCGTCAATGCGGGTGCTACACTCACAGTTGCCGCAGGAACGCTGAAAATTTCCGGTGCGATCACCAGCACCCAGGCGATCGTTGTGATCGACGGTACAATTGAAATGAATGGTTCAAGTATACAAACAATTGCAGGCAGCAACTTCCTTGCTAACTCATTAAAAAATCTTACCGTAAGTAATGCAAATGGCTTATCGATTGCTGCTACGGTAAATGATTCGCTGAAAGTAACCGGCGCCATCGCTTTTGGAAACGTTAACAACAGTACCATCACCACAAACGGAAACCTGGTATTGGTTTCAAACTCAAAAGGAACGGCCCGCGTAGCAGACGTTACCAACAAAAACGTCAACAGCGGAAACAAATTTAGTGGTAAGGTTACCGTAGAGCGCTACTTCCCGGCACGCCGGTCATGGCGCATGTTTACCGCGCCTGTATCTGGTGGCGGATCTATCTACGACAACTGGCAGAACAAAGGCGTTTACAAAGCAGGTATTGGAACCTACGTGTCCGGCACTTCTGCTACAAACCCAATCGGTGCAAATGGCCTTGATTGGAGCGCCATGAATAACGTATCGCTAAAAGCAGGTACTGCCTTAGCTTCTGTCACAAATACCCGCACAAACCTATTGTCTAAAAACCTGGCAGACACTTCTGACAACCTCGCGTACTTCATTTTTGTCCGCGGCGATCGCAGTGCAGAAAATACCAACCCGTCTATGAGCAATAACACAACGCTTAGCAGTACAGGTAAATTACAAACCGGCCGCCAGACATTCGTTGCTTCGTCTAGCCTTAATGGTTATACACTTGTTGGTAATCCTTATGCCGCACCGGTTGACCTGGATAGCCTGGTAAGAAAGAATGTTGTTAAAAGGTTTTACATGTGGGATCCGTTCCTGAATGCCGAACAGGGTGGTTATATCTTGTTTGATGATTATGATGAAGATGGTACTTATAGCGTTACACCAAACAGCCCGGGTGGCCTTACAAAGGTCCTTCAATCAGGCCAGGCGTTCTTTGTTCAGACAGCCTCTAACAACCCAGCCAGCGTTACCTTCCAGGAAACAGCTAAGTCAACTTCAAACGCTAACCTCCTATTCCGCCCGGTGGGAAAAGGACAATCGTTCCGCGTTAACTTGTACACGCCGGCTACTGGCTCAAAGGCCGCCTTGTTGGACGGCGTAGAGGCAGAGTTTAATAATGGGTTTAATAAAGCAGTTGATATCCAGGATGCCATTAAACTGGGCAATGTGAAAGAAATACTGTCTATTCAACGGAATGAAAATGCCCTTGCGATCGAAAGACGCCCTGAGCTTGAAGCAAACGATACCATTTATCTGACACTAACCCGTACTACTAAACGCAGTTACCAATTTGAGTTTGTTCCTGCCGGGATCGATCCACTGGTGTCAGTAAATTTGATAGATAGCTACACTGGCATCACTAAAGAACTAAGTGCTGTTTCACCATCAACCCACATCTTCGAAATCACTGACGAACCGGCAAGTGCTCTTGCTAACAGGTTTAAAATTGTCTTCAAAAAAGCTGTTGTAGCAATTCCTACAGTAAAATTCACAAAAGTAAATGCCACTGCAGATGCTGGCAACGTAACGGTAAATTGGAGTGTAGCAAACCAGGAAAACATCCGCAAGTACACCGTAGAAAAAAGTGCTGATGGTGTAACCTTTACAACCTTGACCAGCACAAATGCAAGCACGAATTCAGATTATGCTACGCTGGATCTACAACCGATTGCCGGCGCAAACTACTACCGCATCGTTGCCATTGCGCAGGATGGAAAAACTACCTTCAGTAATACGGTGATGGTAAAGATGGCGAATCTGCCTACAGGAATGCGGGTATATCCAAACCCGGTTAACCAGGGGATCATCGGAGTGGAATTCAAAGATATGGCAGCGGGAACTTACAAAACAAAACTCGTAAACACGATCGGTCAAACGATGCTGCACCAACAGATCAACCACGCAGCAGGAACATCAAAAGAATACATCAATCCTTCATTCAAATTAGCTTCAGGCATTTACAACCTGGAAATAGCCACACCAGGCAACACTACTTTTTCCCTTAAGGTAGTGGTAGAATAAACCTTGTCCCTTTAACTTACAAGCGCACACACGCATGAACACCCTCGCTGCCCCATTTTAGGGGCAGCTTTTTTATGCCCGGTAATACCAGGAAAAAATGACTTCATGAAGTATTGTGTTCGAAACTATCTAGAACGGGTACCCGATGGCAAGATTCAATACCAGGTTTTCTCTGCGCCAGTCCGGATCGCCAAAATTAACCTGGTTGATCACCCATTTTGAACCGCTTGGTAAATATGGTTTCCGGATTGGGAATGCCATGTCGACTCGCAAAACCAGGAAGCTGAGATCGAAGCGCAGGCCGACACCGGTACCTACAGCGAAATTTTTATAAAAGTCCTTCGTAATTTTTGACCCAGGTCGATTGACGTCTTCCCGCATGGTAAAAATATTACCGGCATCGACGAAAACGGCGCCACGAACTATAGAGGCAATCTTGAAACGAAGCTCTGTATTAAACTCCATCTTTATATCACCGGGTTGATCTGGTAAAAAACTGGAATCTGGTATGGTGGCGGAGTTTCCTCCGTAGTACGTACCAGGTCCAAGACTCCGGGCGCGGTAGGCGCGCAAGCTATTCGTTCCACCTATAAAAAATTGCTTAATGAACGGCATAGTATTACTGTTTCCAAAACCATAACCCGCACCTACGATCAACCGACTCGCCAGCATATTGACCTGCTCCCTACGACGTGGCCTTCCGATGGCCATGTAATGACGGAAGTCAGCCTCGCCGCGTATATATTGAGAGAAAGGCGTTCCAAAAATTTCTTTCTGCTTTCCCTGGTCAACATTTGCGCCGGTGATTAGCCCAATTACATTGCCAGAAACATCCGCGTTGCCGTTGAAAAAGAAATTATGTCGTTTGCTGTTTGGTCGCGCCAGCGAATTATAATTATAATTATAGGTCGACCCGATGATGAACTGTCGTTCCACGCTTCTTTTAAGCGTGATGTTTTTATCCAGACTATCCTGGAAACTTTGCGTGATATTGGTCGGCACCACATATACAATGTTGATGGGTTTGTATTGGTGCTCCGTGGTAATAGAAGTATTCCAGATCCACCCATAACTTCCTTTTAAAGAATTCATGGTGTATTGATCGGTACGCCGGAAATATTCGTATCCCAAATTGATCTTTGTTTTTGGCACGAAGTCGCTGTTGCGGCCAAACTTCAATGGGCCGATGATCCGTGGGATAACGAGGTCAATGTCGCCACCGAAACGCGTAGTTCCAACATTTTGGTTCCCGGCGATCTGCGTTTCCAAACCGATGAAAGCACTCAGGCTCAACTGTTCCGCACTACGAAAAGCATTCCTGTCTTTTACACTTACGGTGAAATCAGTACCATTGGCGTTGTTCGATTTTGTTAACGCAGAAACCTGCGCCTTGGCCGAGTAGCGGTTGTTCGGGGATAAAAAATAGTAGGCATTTAATAACCGGTCATTCGAAGTGTCGACGTTTTCAAAGCGGGCTTTTACAAATTTATAAACGCCAAGACTCACCAACCTGCTCAGCGTTAGATTATGATCATTTCGGTTATACAGATCACCGGGGTGAAAACGAATGTTGCGCTTAAACATACGGGGATGAAATTTCTTGTAAGGGTCCACCACGTAAAAACTATCGTAAAAAACAGCTTTTGATTTATCAAACAAGGTATCACTGTCGATATTATAATCCGCGTAAATGATCACATCATTGATGCGATACGGGAACCTGGCCTGTGGCGGCGTTTCAGGCTTTACCTCCAGGTACATATTCACCCTGTTGTTGTTAAAATTGCTATCAACTTTTACGATGAGATCATTATCACTAAAAAAGAAATACCCCCGCTGTTTCAATCGTGAGTCGATGCGCAGACGTTCAGCCTTGATTACACTCAGATCATACGCACGGCCTGGACGTAATTGTGAACGCCGACTTACCACATTACGGATGGCTTTACTCAATACACTTGAATCGGTTGGGAAATTGACCGTATCGATCAGGTACTGCACACCAGGCTTCGTCACAAACACTGCGGAAGTGCGTTTATCCTTAGTAGTTGTATCAAAAGACACTTGGGCTTTGAAGTAACCACGGTTCTCGAGCCGGTTTGCGAGCAGCGCACGATTCTTTTCAAAATTTACATCTTTCGTTAGTACGGGAGGTTCCCCGAGTTTTGTACGTAACAGGTAGCGCAGGCCTTTACCTTTTGGTGTGCCGGCAATATTGTAAAACCACAACTTCCACCGCAAGCCCAAGATCTTCGTATTTGGTTTTGGTAAGATGAGCGCTTTCAATTCGTCTTTCAAAACCGCCTTCTCCGCCTTGGCGCTGCTATCCTGCGTTTTGTATTCTATTTTAGATCCAACATACAGCGTTTCACCTTTTGGCAAATATTTCGTGTTGCTACAAGACGCCAGGAAGATCAGTATCGCTGGTATGATCAGTACCCCAAAGGACCAGCCCCGGCGTCCGCGATGAAAACCAATATTAGATCGAATGAACATGTTTGTTTTTTCTGGTAGGTGAACAATGAGAATTTAATAGCGCTAAATTTCTCCCGGCTTCTTTTCTGCCGCAGCTCTTTCTTCCGCTTCTTTCTGCGCCTTCTCTGCTTCTTCTATTTGTTTATTTCTTTCCTTCCTCAATTTTTCTTCAGCTTTTTGTTGCGCTGTTTTCTTATTGAGTATCTGTTTAAATTCATTAAAGTCCAGCGTAAACACGAAGGAAACACCTGACTCGATGATCTGGCCTTCCAGCTCCGCCTCATACCGGTTACGCCTATATGCACGTAAAGCATACCGGCCATCCTTGCTCAATAAATAATCAACGGCTACATCACCCGCAAGGTTACTAGCTTTTTCGCCTGCGTTAGAAGGTCCGTCAAGTTCGAAGTTGCTACCAATACTTACGCGGAGGCGATCATTCAATATGCTTTTTGACACACCTACGGTGAGGTCGGTCCTGCTTTTGCGGTCACCAGTGGTGTAGTCGTCTTCTGTGGCAACGCCAAAATTCAGATCAACACCTTTTACGAGGCTACCTGCAAGGTTATTCAGTTGTTCGGTCAATAGTTTACTTACACTTGATTTAGCCGTGCTCGCCAATCCCCCGCCCTGCACTGCGTTCTCCATCGGGTTCTCCTGCACAAACCTTCCAAGCAATAGCAACGCAAAAACCTGTTTGTTAAGCTCCGCATCATCTTTACGAATTTGCTCAAGTTTTGCTTCCACATCTGCCCACTTGGAACGCTGGTCTTCCGGCAATTCGATGTCAAAAGTTATTACTGGCTTCAACAATTCGCCGTTCATTTTTAACAACACGTTGAAGGGAACTTTCGCTTTATACTTACCAAGATCCGTAGCTGACAAACTGGTCAGCTCACTTTGCAGTAAATTAACGGGTTGGGTATTCGCGATATAGCGAGCGGTGATGTCGACGTTTGCGCTCATCATATCTCCTGTCCAGGTGATCACACTTCCCGGCTGAATCAAAAATTGTCTTTTTAATAAACTCAGGCTTAACTGGTAGGAGCCTGCCTGCAATTCGTAGTTACCCGTCAGACTGATCTTACCACTCTTATCAATGCCCCCAGAAAGATTCGAGCTGCCGCGGATCTTCAAAGCATCTCCACTGCGCTCATCAATGATCAGGGTGATCTGGGCAGCCGTATCCGATTCAAGCGTTACGGCTACATCCATTCCGGCCAACTCCGGCAACTTCGTCAGGGAATCTATCGTCGCTTTAAAGACGCTGTCTGGCTTTGAGCCATACACGTCCACGAATTCAACCACACCTTCCCGGTCTTCAAGCTCCGGGTTCGAGCTTGGTAATACAAAAGTGATATCGGTTGCTTTATTGATCTTAAGAGCTGCATTGATAACCGGGGCAGTAACAGTGCCATCCACTTTTACTTTTGCATCCATGTTCAGGTCACCATAGTATAAAGCATTTTGCCTTGGCGGTGCACTCAACACGCGAAAATTATTTGCGTTAAGATCAAGGTCAAATCTATAAGTCTTGAAGTCGGAGGTAAAGACCTTGCCGTCTATGATCGCTTTGTTTCCGGCAGAATCAACCAGGGTAAAACGGTCGAAGGAAATGTCTTTGGATGAAACAGTGATCACCTCGTTGGCGAGCAACAGGTTTTCACCGGTCATAGCTGGAGTTATGTGTGCATTTACGAAACGAAGATTACCATCCAGGTCAGGATCCGCGGCTGTACCCCTAATATCCACCGCTCCTTTTATCGCGCCATCAGCTTCCCGCAGTGCGCCAAAAGTGAAGGGTTTCAAACTGGTTAAGAAAAAGTTGTTTACGTTCAGCTTCATGTCCATCTTTCCTTCACCGGTAAAGTATTTACCCGCGAGCCGCACATCGTTTCCATTCCCTGTTATTGCAACGTCTGCGTTAAACGCGTTGGCTGTTTCGTTATCGACCTTTACAATGATGTTGCCTACGGTATCACCATTGAAACGCAAGGTATCCACGCGAACATCCGAAGTAAATACCGGCGCGGTCATGGCGTTCTTTACCAGCACGTTTCCATTGATCACGCCATCTAACTGCAGTGAATCCTGCTCTGCAAGATTTGTGAGCGTGCGAATGTGGAAGTCTTTCAGGTTGACAGCGATTGGCGCGGTTACGTTATCCGATTCCGACTTCACAGAAAGTGATTGCCCCTTGTTGCTGATGGTGAAATTATGAACGATGATACCCGCGCTATCATACTTGATAAAATTGCTTTTATCAACAGACCACTTGTCATAATCGAGCATGAGGGTATCGGAAAGATTTGCGAAAATTCCACCATCTTTTTCCTGCGCAACATTTGCACTCAATTCATATTTATCCTGCCCGTCAATGTCTTTAATATTTAAATGCGTATACAGTTCATTGTTAGCAACAAAACCATCAACGGTTGTCCGTTGTAACTGGAAGGTTTTGCTACCCGCCTTATGCATGGTAGCGGCATACCCAAGCTGGCCATTATTTGTCCCGGCCGTTACGGTCAAACTATCTAAGGACTGCGTGCCCATCTGTACTTTTGGTGCATTCACCAACAGGTCCATTTGACGTGCGGCACCATCAAAATTTGCGTTCAGCTTGATGGTATCTGTTCCCGCCAGGGATGGCGCAAAAGCAAACAACAAACTATCCGGGATAACCGTTGCCGTGAGGTTCCATTTATTAGGAGCCATCACCGTGTCCTTTATACCAAGATCATAATAAGTATCGATCACCTGCATCGCCCCTTGTGCAAGCGTGGCGAGATTGTAATCCCCACTCAATTTAGCCGTAGCAATTTGGGAGTTAAGGGTGATCACTTTGCCCGTATCAGAAGTCGCGGCAGTTAAGCGAATGGTATCTGCCTGGTAAACTTTTCCCTCATTGGCCACAACCAACTCACCGATCTCCAGTTCTCCTTGCGGCGCGTTAAGATCTGTTGTCGGGAAGTCAGCCAGGATGTTGCCATGAATGCGCAGATCGGTTGCGGCAAACCCAAGTGGTTTTAATAAAATGCTGTCAAGCAACAACCGCATCTTAATATTCGTCGCGAATTTATCATCGATGAGCGCCTCCCCATTCAGGCGAAACGCGAGACTTTTATCCGCCATGCCAGCGTCGATCGTTGTATACCCCTTACGCACAGACGCAGTTACATCCAGGTTTTGATAATTGTATCCCTTCACGAACGCATTTCGCACAAACGCGGTAGCATTGGTGTTCATCGTAGCTGGCTTAAAACCACGGCCCCGTGCGGTGAAATTCATGGTAACCTTGCCCACCATGGTGTCCTGCTTTGCCAGGTAACCAACGTCGACATTATTTAAACTTCCTTTGAGGTTGTAAGTTTCGTTCACACTATTTAAAGTGCCCACGAGCGTGGCGTTCCCCTTGTTTGTTTGTAAGACGAGGTCAGTTGTAAAGTTGGTAGCCAGCCCTTTAAAACTCCCACTTACCTTCATGGTTTCCGGGATGCGTACAGTTGGAGGAATAGTACCGGGCGGCAGGAAATTAGCCAGGTCACTTTTCGTAGTCTGGAAATTTTTGATATCGAAGTCGTAGACTGCCTTTGTCGCATCGGGTAAACCCTTAATGTTTCCAGACATACTTAACACCGTGTTCCCGATACCGCTCACTTCTAAGCCGGGTATACGAAGATCCGCCAGGTAACCCATCACACGTGCATTGACATGAACAACGGCGTTTTCATTTCCTTTAAGATTCACTTTAAGTTGTGGCGCAAAAATCAGGATGTCTTTCGCAGCGATATCAGTTTTTGAAAAGTTTGCGTCCAGGTATAGTTTGCCCAGGTCTTTGGTAACAGCTGCAATGGAAGGATACCGAACCACAATATTATCACGGAGTACGGTCCGGTCAGTCTTGATATAAATATTATTCAAGGCTGCCCCGGTGTCGCTGTAGAGGAACTGGGTTTTGAAATCCTTTAGGTTGAAACCACTCTTCTCCCTGAAACTGCCTTGGGTGATATCGCCCTGGTAGGTAGTTGGTGTGAATACCATCCCCTGCCCCTTCAATGTAAAACTGTCGATCTTCATGTGGCCATAATCCATGCCGCTTGAAAGTTTGGGTTTGTTGTCGTCTTCAAAGATGAGATCGATGTCTTCGAAATCAACATTCGCGATCGAAATTTTCCAGGGGTTGTTCACCTGTGCAACCACTTCTTTATTGATCTCTTCTTTAACGATCTGGGTTTGCACAGACTTGCCGAGATAGATGCCGCTGGAAGTATTATGGAGTTTCACATTGTCTAATTGTATGTCCAGCTTTGCAAGGTCTATCGATTTTACTTTACCGGCGAGTTCCCCCAGGTCGAGATTGGCAGACATGATAGATACATCGTTTCGGTAGTCAAATTTAATTTTCTTGATATCGATATTTTCCAGGCCAAGTTGCAATTGGAAGGGTTCATTACTCTCTGCTTCAACCGCGGCTGTCGATTCCTGTTTAAGTAAGGGTTTGTTTTGGTACATGTGCCCCGCAACATTTTCCAACTTTATGTCGGGAAGAGAGAAGATCATCTTATCCAGGTCGAACTTTTTGAAAGCCGTTTCAAATTTCCCCAAGTGAACAAGGAAATCGATCCCCGACTGGTCATCCCTGAACGACCCACCAATGTTGTCAAGAATGACGCGGTCCACATTGAACTTCATACCACCGGTCGTGTCCTTCACTTTCGTGGGATCTTCCGGTGTTACGAAGGCATCAACGATGTACTGGTAATTAAATACCGTGTCTGTGCCCTTGCGGGAAATGTTTGTCCTCAGATCCTGGAGCTCAACATAATTGATGATCACCTCGTTGCTCAGGAGTTTCAGCAACGCGATGTCGACGCGAATTTTACCGCCGGAAAAAAGCGTATCCTTTTTCTGATCTTCAAACAGAACACCCTCTAAAACGATTTTTTTGGGGAAATCAAGTGAAAGGCGACGGATCTCAACGTTGGTCTTAAGCTTCTTTTCAAGGTAGGCCACTACTTTACCACGGGCAAAATTTTGCACACCGGGCACTTGGATGAGGATATATATCAGCACTACAAGGAAAATTACACTGGCTAAAATCCACGCCAGTACCTTGAAGGTCTTCTTTATAACTTTTTTTGCTGTCAGAAAAGATATTTTAGTTTAGTAAAGGAAGATGGACAAAGGGGAACAGACAGAATAAATGCGCTACTGCGATGATTACGTGATGCTACTGTATTATTCGATTGATTAGTTCAGCCTTTAGCCAATAATTAATAGTCTCCACCTGCATGAAGGCCATTTTAGAATGACTAAACAATCATTGTACCATTATGAAACGCCTTGATATGAATGAGTTGCGAATCATAAAAGAACTGGACCTCTTGCCCACAGTTTGCTTTACCACAAATGATGAACAGCGGGTTTAATAAATTGATCATACACCCGGTTGATAGCCGCCAGTTCTTCGGCGGTGAGGTCCGGCTGATCGAATACATGGATGTTTTGGAGTACTTGTTCCGGTGACGAGGCACCGGGGATGATACAACTCACTGCCTTAAATTGAAGGATCCAGCGCAAGGCAATTGCAGCCAGGTTTGACTGGCCCGGAAATATTTCTTTAAGAGCGGCCACGGCCGCGAGGCCGGTTTCATAGTCGATCCCTGAAAATGTTTCGCCCTTGTCGAAGGCTTCTCCCGACCGGTTGAACTGCCGGTGATCTCCTGCGGCAAAGCTGGTTTCAGGCCCAAACTTCCCGGTCAATAATCCGCTGGCCAATGGCACCCGTACAATGATGCCCACATTTTTCTCCAGCGCTTGTTCAAAGAATAAATTAGCCGGCCGTTGCCGGAACATATTAAAGATGACCTGAACTGTGGTCACATTCTCGTATTCCAATGCCTTTAACCCCTCCTCCACTTTCTCCACACTTACGCCCATGTTTTGAATCTTACCTTCCTGCTTCAGCTGCGAGAAGAGGTCAAATATTTCCGGGCGGTAATAAACCTCGGTTGGAGGGCAATGTAGTTGCACCAGGTCGATCGTTTCAAGTTGCATGTTCCGCAGGCTGTCCTCGACAAATTTTCGAAGCACATCCACCTGGTACGATTGGTTTACGTGGGGTTGTAACTGGCGGCCGCACTTGGTAGCAACATGTATTTTTTCTTTGCGGGAGCGAACAAGTCTGCCTACAGCCTTTTCACTTTCGCCATCACTATATACATCGGCGGTATCAATAAAATTCACTCCTGCATCGACTGCCTGGTTCAAAATTTTATCAGCATTGTTGTGATCAAATTCAGAACCCCATTTACCACCCACTTGCCAGGTGCCTAAACTGATCGCTGAAACTTGAATGCCGGTCTTACCAAGCAGGCGGTACTCCATAATAGTTATTTATAAGTGAATGCGTAAATGAAATTTAAGCTGCGTTACTTTTAAAACGAGATTCAAAATTAGTTATTCAATGGTTTCGCTGAAAGTAAATCGTTCCGCAAGAAATGAACAAGTAAACAGGGCAGCAAATTCAAACAAAAAATCCTTCGTGGTAACCACTATTTTTTTGGGAAGAAAGAACAGTTGCCAGCGTTTATGCTATCCTGTTATTCAATCCCTTCTGACCAACTGACGAGAATCATGTTTGCCGGGAACCTTCCTCATGCCGCCACTTACCAGTGTGATATAGGTTTGCGCAAAACGCCCGATCTATCAAAGCAGCAGCCCATAAACACCTAGCCCCCTGTTATCATTGTGGCGACCCGTGCAAAGAGGTCGTCACCGACAAGGATAAAAATTTTTGTTGTGAAGGCTGTCGCCAGGTCTACCTACTCCTAAACGAAAATGACCTTTGTGCCTACTACAATTTTGACGCGAACCCTGGGCTAAAAGCGAAGGGCAAGTTCACTGGCGAACGGTTTGCCTACCTCGATGACGAAGCGCTGATTCAAAAACTGGTTCAGTTTAACAGCGAGGCACAAACCAACGTAACCTTCAGCTTGCCGCAAATGCATTGCTCCTCCTGCGTGTACCTGCTCGAAAACCTGCATCGCCTTGAAGCGGGCATCATTAAGTCCACGGTAAATTTCCAGCGCAAGGAAGTGTTTATTAGCTTCAACCCTACACTTACCTCGCTTCGGGCGGTTGTATCGCTCCTGGCTTTCACCGGGTACGAACCAGCTATCAGCCTGAAAGATGCAACCAGTGCTGTCGACGAAAAAAACAGGCTCACTTCCAAACGGCTTAACCGGGCAAAAATATTTCGCATTGGCCTGGCGGGTTTTTGTTTCGCCAACATCATGATGCTCAGTTTCCCGGAGTACCTTTCTTCCGGAACGGTTGACGCTTCACTTTCCAACGCCTTCACCTGGTTAAATTTTGTGCTCTCCTTACCTGTATTGTTTTTTTGTGCCAGCGGCTTTTTTGTAAGTGCCTGGAAAAGCCTGCGTCAAAATATACTGAATATCGACGCCCCCATCGTCGTCGCCATCCTCGTAACCTTTGGCCGCAGTTATTACGAGATCATTAGCGGCCAGGGAGCTGGCTATCTCGATTCGGGTTCGGGCATCATCTTCTTTATGTTGATCGGGCGCTGGTTCCAGGATAAAACATTCGATGCCCTTTCCTTTGAACGGGACTATCGCTCTTATTTTCCGCTTGGCGTGAGTATCATCACGGCTGATACCAATGTTGCCGGCAAGACCCACGAGAAAAATGTCCCGGTCACGGGCTTAAAGCAAGGTGACCGCATTATAATGCGCAATGAAGAACTTATACCGGCCGATTCTATCTTGGTGAAAGGCAACGCACAGATCGACTACAGTTTTGTGAATGGCGAGAATTCGACCGTCCACAAAGTGCAGGGAGAGCTTGTGTATGCGGGTGGCAGGCAACGCGGCGGAGCAATAGAATTAAGGGTTAGCAAGCTCGTGTCGCAGAGTTACATCACGCAACTCTGGAACAACGACATTTTCAACAAACCCAAACAAAAAAAAGAATCGTTTGTCCATCCCTGGAGCCGCTACTTTACGCTGGTGCTTTTTTCGATCGCGATCGCCACCGTCATCTTCTGGTGGTTCAACAACCCGGGAAACATCTGGCCGGCGCTTACTTCCGTGTTGATCGTTGCTTGTCCCTGCTCCTTATTATTGTCGCACACATTTACCAACGGTAACATGCTGCGCATCCTGGGTAACAACAAACTTTACCTCCGAAATGCGCAGGTTATTGAATCACTGGCTGCCATCGACTGCATCGTCTTTGATAAGACCGGTACCATCACCCGGGCAAATCAATCGCATGTTCAATACACCGGCCTGCCTCTTTCAGCAACAGAAAAAGCCGGGCTGCAATTGCTTAGTAGCCAGTCTGCCCACCCACTTAGTAAAATGATCGCCAGTGAGCTGAAGAATAAAGTGTCATACTCACCGGAGCTGCGGGAGTTCCGGGAATATCCCGGCAAAGGAATTTCAGCATTCGTCGAAAACCTTTCTTTAAAAATGGGTTCAGCCAATTTCATGAAGGCCCAAGTGACACAGGGCATTCAACAAGAGGGCGGCTCGAAAGTCTATGTGCAGGTTGACGAAAAAATAAAAGGAACCTTTAGTTTCTCCAACCAATATCGCACAGGCATCCGGAAGGAAATTGAAGCGCTAAAGAACGAAGGTTTCGACCTGCATGTATTATCCGGCGATAACAGCGCCGAAAAAGAAACGCTTGAATTTCTTTTTGGGCCAGAAGCAAGGATCTTTTTCCGGCAGTTGCCGGAAGAAAAACTGCAATACATCCGGCATCTCCAATTGAATAACAAACAAGTGATGATGATCGGTGACGGACTCAACGATGCCGGTGCACTCCTGCAGGCACAGGTAGGCATCGCCGTTAGTGACAATCACGCACAATTCGCACCGGCCTGTGATGCCATCATTGATGGGGAACAGGTAAAAAATATCAGCCGCTTCCTGCGCTTTGCAAGGGCGGGTAAAAAAATTGTGACCGCCAGTTTCATACTCTCCATTTTATACAATCTTGTTGGGATCAGCTTCGCGGTAACTGCGCAGCTTTCGCCTGTCGTCGCCGCTATCCTTATGCCGGCCAGCAGTATTTCCATCGTGTTGTTTGTTACCCTGGCGGGAAATGCAGTAGCAAAAAAGCAGGGTTTATTGTCTGCCGCAAGGCCTGATGAAGATCATACCGCCTTTTGATTGGGGTCATTTCTGACACCTCCTCCGCCAGGTAATTTTGGCTTGTTAAAAAACATTACGTGAGTGTTCTCTTTCTCCTTATCGGCACTAGTATTCTCATCGCAGGCGCCTTCCTTGCTGCCTTCCTGTTCAGTGTGAACGAGGGACAATTCGATGATGATTATACGCCTTCTGTACGTATGCTTTTTGACAACCCGGCAGAACAACCTTCCACCGAAAAAATCACGACCACAAATAAGTAAACATGCAGGTAGAAAAATTCTATTACGATAACCGTACCGTTAAAAACTTTGCCTTCGCCACCCTGCTTTGGGGCGCTGTCGGCATGCTTGTTGGCCTCTGGGCAGCTCTACAACTTGTATTTCCTTCCCTAAACATTACGCAATATGGTTCTTTCGGGCGCCTGCGTCCCTTGCATACCAACGCGGTGATCTTTGCATTTGTTGGTAACGGAATTTTCGTAGGTGTTTACTATTCTTTGCAGCGGCTTTGCAAGGCGCGGATGTTCAGTGGTGCATTGAGTAAGATTCATTTCTGGGGCTGGCAACTGATCATTGTCGCGGCAGCCATCACCTTGCCCCTGGGTCTTTCGCAAGGTGCAGAATATGCGGAACTCATCTGGCCAATCGACCTCGCCATAACAGTGATCTGGGTAGTATTTGGCTGGAACATGTTTGGCACCATCATCAAAAGACGGGAGCGACACCTCTACGTTGCGATCTGGTTCTACATCGCCACCTTCGTAACTGTCGCGGTATTGCACATTGTCCGCTCCGGACAATTGCCTTTCACCTGGTTAAAAAGTTACAGCTTTTATGCAGGGGTTCAAGATGCCTTGGTTCAGTGGTGGTATGGTCACAATGCCGTGGCGTTTTTTCTCACTACGCCCTACCTGGGCTTGATGTACTACTTCCTGCCGAAGGCGGCTAACCGCCCTGTTTATTCCTACCGGCTTTCCATCATTCACTTCTGGTCGCTCATCTTTTTATACATCTGGGCCGGGCCCCACCATTTGTTATATACCTCTTTACCTAACTGGGCGCAGTCACTCGGTGTTGTGTTTTCAGTGATGTTGCTCTTTCCAAGCTGGGGTGGTATGATCAACGGGCTACTTACCCTCCGCGGAGCCTGGGATCGTGTACGCGACGACGTTATCCTGAAATTTATGGTGGTGGCAGTTACCGCGTATGGTATGGCCACGTTCGAAGGTCCGATGCTTTCACTGAAAAATGTAAGCGCCATCAGTCACTATACAGACTGGATCGTTG
Organism: Ferruginibacter sp.; assembly: GCA_030655145.1. GTDB lineage: Bacteria > Bacteroidota > Bacteroidia > Chitinophagales > Chitinophagaceae > Ferruginibacter. The sequence goes on along the minus strand of JAURWD010000180.1, from coordinate 12,953 downwards.
CGCACGTACATGTGGGCGCCCTGGGCTGGAATGGCATGCTCACCTTCGGGGTGTTGTATTGGTTGATCCCAAGAATTTTTGCAACGCAGCTGTATTCGAAAAAACTGGCGAATGGACATTTCTGGCTCGGCACGCTCGGGATTATCTTCTACGCGGTACCGATGTACTGGGCTGGCTTCACGCAAAGCAGCATGTGGAAACAATTTACCGAAGCAGGCCAATTGAAGTACACCTTCCTGGAGACTGTTACCTATATGAAACCATTTTATGCCATGCGCTCACTCGGCGGAACGCTCTACCTCTTAGGGGCCTTGCTGATGATCTATAATGTTTATAAAACGGTAAAGGCTGGTAAACTGGTAGCTGACGAACCCGCCCAGGCTGCACCGCTTGAAACAACTGCGGCTAAGCATAAGGGTGAGCACTGGCATCGCTGGGTAGAACGCAAACCGGTTCAATTGATGGTATTCAGCCTGGTCGTTGTACTTATCGGTGGCATCATCGAATTAATACCCACATTTTTAATACAATCAAACGTACCCACAATAACCAGTGTAAAACCCTACACACCATTGGAACTGGAAGGTCGGGACCTATACGTCAGGGAAGGTTGCTATACCTGCCACTCACAAATGATCCGGCCGTTCCGGAGTGAGACAGAACGGTATGGCGAATACTCCAAGGCGGGAGAATTTGTTTACGACCGACCATTTCAGTGGGGCAGCAAACGCACCGGCCCCGACCTGGCCCGCGAAGGCACGGGCAACCTTAAAAAATCGAATGGATGGCATTTCCGCCATTTCCGCGAACCGTCTTCCATGAGTGAAGGCTCCGTAATGCCGAGCTATTCATTTATGCTCGAACAAAACCTCGACACTACGCAAACTGCCGCAAAAATCCGGGCCATGCAATCGCTTGGTGTGCCTTACGAAAAAGGGTTCGACAAAAAAGCAACGGAATCATTAAGGGAACAGGCGGAAACCATCGCGGCCAGCCTTCGTTCGGATAGCATTCGGGTGTCATCCCGCAAAGAAGTGATCGCTCTTATTGCCTACATGCAACGCCTCGGCACTGATATCTCGCAACCAAACCAATAAAACAAACGCCATGTTCAAATTCATAAAACAATACGCGGAGAAAATGGATCATGCACAGATCTACCCGCTTATTTCATTGCTCATCTTCTTCGGATTCTTTGTCGTGCTGCTCTACTTCGTTAAAAAAATGGATAAAACAACTGTGCAGGATCTTTCAGGAATTCCCCTGGATGAAAAAGACCCTTTCCCGATCAACTAGTTAACCCGATAAATATGCCACTTAGAAACATACTTAAAGCCGCAGTCATCTCCCTAACCTGGTGCCTCTTTCCGGGGCTGTTACCCGCGCAGGAGACAATTGCTCAACAGGTGCAACCAGGCTCGTCTTATAACCTCGTCACGATTCTCATGGTTTTCATAACCATCGTGCTTGCATTCGTGATCTACGGACTGGGGCAGGTGCTGATCACACTGGGCCGTCAAGCGCTGGATAAAACCAATTCCGGGAAAAAAACAATGCCACTAACGTTGATGGCTATCTGCCTTATGCTATTGAATACTACAACTGCCCAGGATACTCCGGTCCCGCCGGTCACGAGTTTGGTTAGCAGTTATGGCGCCATGAACGCGACCGCCTTCTGGCTCCTCGCCGGTGTGATGCTGTTGGAAGTGGTCGCCATCGCCTACATGTTATTTTTCATTAAACGGATACAAGCTGAATTAATGCCTGCCTTGCAGAAGGGGGAAAAGCCGGGATTGAAAACATGGTGGCAGGGCCTGGATAAAAAATTATTCACGCGGGCCGTAGCTGTTGAACAAGAAGCAGACATCTTATTGGATCATGACTATGACGGCATTCGCGAACTGGATAACTCCCTCCCGCCCTGGTGGAAATATGGCTTCGGCATCACCATCATCATATCCATTATTTACATGCTGAACTTTCATGTCTTCGGTGGTAAAAGTCCAACGGAAGAATACCAGCAGGAACTGGCGGAGGCACAGATCCAAAAGGAATTATATGAAGCCAACAATGCTGATAAAATAGATGAAAACAATTTACAGATGCCCGCGGCTGCCGGGCTTGAAGCCGGCAAAGAGATCTTCAGTGCATCTTGCTGGGCCTGTCATGGCAAATTGGGTGAAGGCGGTGCAGGGCCAAACTTAACCGATGACTATTGGCTGCACAAAGGATCACTCACAGACATCTATACTTCTATTAAAAAAGGCTACCCGGATAAAGGCATGCAGTCTTGGGCAAAGAATTTTTCACCAAAAGAAATTGCCAACATCGCCGGATACATCACAACACTTCGCGGCACTAACCCCGCCGGCGCTAAGGCAGCACAAGGTGATTTATTTACCGGGGCTGCCACAGATTCAACAAGCAAGGCCGATACTACCAATGCCGTAGTAACGCTAAAATAAAGGCAACACATTTCGATTTATGACAACCACCACCCCGGATAAACAAGAGATCTTTCGCGACTCAGTGGCGACGATCACCAGTGAAGGAAAAAGGAATTTTATCAATCCGAAAAAACCGGCTGGCCGGCTGTATAACCTGCGCACACGTTTCTCAATTTTTTACCTGGTCACATTTTTTACGCTGCCCTTCATTAAAGTAAATGGCGACCCATTGCTCATGTTCAATATACTGGAGCGCAAGTTCATCCTGTTCGGGATGATCTTCTGGCCGCAGGACTTTTTCATTTTTGGCATCGGCATGTTGGCCTTCATCGTTTTCGTGATCGTTTTCACTGTAGCGTTTGGTCGTATCTTTTGTGGCTGGGCTTGTCCGCAAACCATCTTCATGGAAATGGTGTTTCGTAAGATCGAGTACTGGATTGACGGGGATGCTGCGCAACAAAAACTTTTGAACAAAAGCCCGTGGACCACAACCAAGATCAAAAAGAGAGCGCTGAAATTTGTGCTGTTTTTCGCCATCTCTTTCCTGATCGCAAACTTTTTCCTCGCCTATATGATCGGGATGGACCAGTTGCTCGCCGATATCTTCCATCCCGCAAACAGCATCGGGACATTCGCCTCACTCATGGGTTTCACCACGGTCTTCTTCTTTGTGTATTGGTGGTTTCGAGAACAGGCTTGCATTGTTGTGTGTCCCTACGGGAGATTACAGGGGGTGTTGCTTGATAAGAATTCCATCGTGGTTGCTTACGATTACCTGCGTGGAGAACCTCGCGGTAAATTATCAAGGAAGGAAAATTTCAAAGTAAAAGACGATCACGATTGTAAGTGTACCGACTGCAAAGGAGATGGAGGTTGTAACGACGTATTGACGAAATTAAATGCCATCCAGCCCCTAACGTTAGTTCCGCCAATTCCCCAGGGTGACTGTATTGATTGTAGCGCCTGTGTGCGGGTATGCCCTACGGGTATTGATATTCGTAATGGCACCCAACTGGAATGCATTAATTGTACGGCGTGTATAGATGCCTGTGATGCCATCATGACGAGTATAAAGAAACCGGTCGCACTGATTCGCTACGCCTCTGACAACAGTATTGAAAAAAGAACCAAACTCACTTTCAACAAAAGGATAAAAGCCTATTCGGCTGTGTTATCGCTACTGGTCGCTTTGTTAGTTTTCCTGGTGGCAACACGGACCGATCTCGACGCCCGGCTCATGCGTACCGCTGGCATGACCTATACTTCATTCCCGGATGGGCGCATTGGAAATCTCTACAACTTAAAGGTGGCGAATAAAACCCACCAGGATATTCCTGTTAGCCTCAAGCTGGAAAACATGACGGGAGAAATTGTACTCATCAACAACAATCAACAACCGGTTATAAAAAAAACCGATTATTCAACAATCCAATTTTTTGTAAAACTCAACCGCGATGATTTAAAGAGTTGGAAAACTCCGGTCAACATTGCATTGTATGATTCAACAAAAAAAATAAAAACCATCAGCGCAAAATTCATCGGGCCGGAAGTGTACGAATAATAACGTCAACGATTAACCGCTTTCATCCTGATCACTACTTAAAACTAAATTATGAACTGGGGATATAAAATACTTATCGTCTACCTGGTATTTATTACCGGAATTCTCTTCCTCGTATTTAAGGCATCAAGCCAGAACCAGGACCTCGTAGCTACGGATTACTATGAACAGGAGCTAAAATTCCAGGACCGGATAGACGAAACAGCGCGGGGCAATGCCTTGTCTTCGAAGGTAGCGGTGCAGGTGCTCGACCAGTCGCTGATGATAAAGTTTCCACCGGAGATGACTGGTGCCGACATTACCGCGGACGTCCTTGTGTATTGCATTGCAGATAAAACTAAGGACCTCAAAAAAACCATTGAAACCAGTACCGGGGTGGCCAGTTTGCCGATAGCCGCCAACCTGCACGGCCTGTATGACGTAAAGATCGCCTGGCGTGCAAAAGGGCTGGGCTACTTTTTTCAGCAAAAAATCGCTTTCAAATGATGCAGGTTTTTATAGCCGGGTTATTGATGGGCTCGCTGGGAAGTGTGCACTGTATCGGGATGTGTGGGCCCATCGCTTTATCGCTACCGATGGTTAATGATCAGCCTTCTTCGAGATTCATTGGAACACTTTTATTCAATGGCGGAAGAATATTTACCTATGCGGCACTCGGCGCTTTGTTCGGCCTCGTCGGGTTGAGTTTCTCGCTTTTTGGTATGCAACACTGGTTAGCAATTTTGCTTGGTGTGCTCTTACTTGCGTTCCTGGTGATACCGGCGAAAGCAATTAACCGGCGAAACCCGGCGACTAACCTGCTCGTGCAACTCCGACAAAAGCTAGCGCATTATTTTACTCAACGGAATTATCAGTCGCTCTTTTTTATTGGACTATTGAATGGGTTGTTGCCTTGCGGAATGGTGTACCTCGCAATGGCCGGAGCGGTCGCTACGGCTACGGTGGAAAAGAGCAGTTTGTTCATGGCGGCCTTTGGCCTTGGTACACTTCCAGTAATGTGGAGCCTGGCTTTTTTTGGAACTGCGATCAATTTATCGGTACGCCAACGCATTAAGAAGCTTTATCCGTATGTAATGTTTGTGATGGCAAGCTGGCTGATCATCCGTGGCCTTGGACTTGAAATACCTTATCTCAGTCCGGGTAATGGCGGGCTTAATATTGGTAACGCACAAAATGCATTGAACTGCCATTGAACCCTCGACAATGACTCATAGAGTTCGTAACAAGATTGATAAAAAACAGTGAGTGCAATAGAATCAAATAAACTGATGCCCGGTGGTAAAATGACAGTCGGTGATGTGCGGAACGAAGATCTGCAGTGGGCGCGCTCGCTTGATTTTTACCTGCAGGAAAATGCCTTGCTTAAGCTTCGGCTTTCACAGGTGTTGGATCTCAATCCAGCCCAGGGCTTTACTGCGGTGGCTGAACATTTTCAAACAAGTTTTATTCAGCTCGATGAGTGTATGAAGGATCTAAAGAAAGACATCCAGCTCAACAAAAAGACTTCCGGGGAAAGCGAACAGCTTGCCGAAACAGCCGCACTTTGGCAACCTGCTGCACGTAAAAGATTTCAATTGGAAATGAAGCGACTGGCAGAAAATTTTGAACAAATGAAAGCCGAATTTGTACGCCAGGTTGACCAGCTTTTTCCAGTTAATTCACCATAGCGATTAATTTCTTCTCATTTAGAATGGAGATCTTGCTACCGTGGAGGTCGATCAATTTCTCGGCTTTAAAATCACTCAAAGTCCTTATTAAAGATTCCGTTGCCGTACCTGCAATATTTGCCAGGTCCTCGCGGGAAAAGTTGATGGTGAAAACGCCGCCTTCTTCCTGCCGGTATTTGTTAACCAGGGAAATAAGAGCAGTAGCAACACGTTTCCGTAAAGAATTATAGGCAATGTTCAATAGCTGCTGTTCTTTCTCAGCAATATTTTTTGACAACAACGAAATGATCTTCCGGGTTGCATTGGCATCATAATTCAATAGCTTATTAAATTCATCTGTTGGTATATCCATGATCACACTATCATCAATTGCTTCAGCGGTATCCTTGTAAGTAGTACCCTCTAACAATGACACATACCCGACAAAATCACCTTCACCGAAAAGTCCTGTTGTAAGCACCTTACCATCATCATTGCTGATAAAGGTTTTTACCTTACCACTTTTGATGTAAAAAAGTTTGTGGGGATGATTGCCCTCCATGTAGATCACTTGCTTTTTCTTGTAAACATTCTCGTCCCGGTTTTCGGTGATATTATGCAAGGTGTTTTTTCCGCCCAGTTCGTTGAGCATTTCCTGCATGCCTTCCGGATTGGCGGGGTAATCCTTTTTGTACACTTCAGCTTTCTTTAAGCGTATATCGATCGCGTTCAATAATTCAATTTCCGTAAAAGGCTTCGTGATGTAATCGTCAGCTCCCATTTCCATACCTTTTCGAAAGTCATTGCGTTCCGACTTTGCGGTGAGGAAAATAAATGGAATCCCAGCGAGGCCCTCATTTTTATTTACGAGGTGCAGCACGCCATACCCGTCTAATACAGGCATCATGATATCACAAATGATCAGGTCAGGCCGTTGCGACATCGCTTTTTCAACGCCAACCTTTCCGTTCTCTGCGGTATCTACTTTGTAATTGGAAAGCTCGAGGATCTCCGCAATGTTCTCGCGGATCTCTGTATTATCTTCTATCAGTAAAATGTGGTGCATGGCTTAGTGAGGATTATTAAATTGAATGGTGAATAAGGTGCCTTTTTCAAGTTCACTTGCGAGGCGAATGCTCCCGTTCATTAACTCGACATATTTTGCCACGATGTGGAGCCCAAGGCCGGTGCCTTGAATATTGGTAGCGTTGGACGCCCGGAAAAAACGCTCGAACAGGTGTTCCTGGTCTTCCGATGAAATACCGATTCCATTATCTTTTATGGTCATGGAAAAAACTCCTTCTGAAACCTCGGAAGTTATTTCTACGCGACCGTTGTCGGCGGAAAATTTGATCGCGTTGGATACTAAGTTAAAAATGATATTGCGGAGCAGCGATTCGTCCAGTTCGATCAGTTCCGTCCCGGTGTGCCGGTAATGAAGCTGCTGTTGAGGCTTAGCCAATCCACGCATCTCTGCACAAATATTTTCCATGAACTCTTTCACGTTGAACCGGCTATATGTTGCAACCACGCCTCCATCTTCGATTTTCCCGATGGATAAAAAATCATTGAGGATGCTGGTAAGGTTATGCACGGAGTTCTTTATGCGATCGATGTGCCGGTTCCGTTTTTCCTGCTCCGTGGTTTCAGTGTATTTGGCCAGCAGCGAGGCGGAAGAAAGTATGGTGCTTAAAGGTGTTCTGAACTCGTGCGATGCCATCGAGACAAAGCGGCTTTTGAGGTCGCCCAACTCCTTTTCTTTTCCGAGGGCCAGGGTAAGTTCGTGGTGGGAAGCTTCCACTTTATCCAATGCAGCCTGCAGTTGCATGGTTCTTAAGGCGACTATTTGTTCGAGCCCCTGGTTGAGTTCCTCAATTTTTTGATTGTTCTCCGCCAGTTGTTCCTTCTGAACAAACACCGCATTCTCTATCTCTTTTCGAAGTGTAATATCTATAACAAAGGCAATGATAAACACCCCATCGGGTCCTGAATAGTTACTAAGACTTACTTCCACCGGAAATTCGGTTCCATCTTTTCGCACAGCAAACAGATCACGGCCTACGCCCATCGGGCGGCGCTCGGGCTTCCTGGCGTAGTTCTCCCGATGTTTATGATGCACGGTCTCGTAGCGACGCGGAATCAACACCTCCACCTCGCGGCCTATCAGCTCTTCTTTATGTTGATAGCCAAACTGGCCCAGCATAAAATTATTCACCATCTCAATGACGCCCTTGTCATTGGCCACGAGAATTCCCACGGAGGCATATTCAAACAATGCTTCGAACCGCTCCTTTTCTTTAGTGCTATCAATTGAACCTCGCGGACTCATAATAAAAATTTAGACAGCTGTAGAATTTTTGGCGTCAGCCAAACTGAATGCGCAATTTATGCATTGCACTACAATATAAAAACATCCGCTAACCCAGCGGACGATTTTGCTTACATCTTGCTAGCCTTTACTTTAATATTTCTAATTTTATGGGATTGATCAGTTGGATGCGAGCAGCGGAAAAAACCAAACACTGACTGTCAGCCAAAAAAATTATTGAAAATGGAAAATACAACACCAGCTAATACAAGAAACCGGAAGGGTTTAAAAACAATCATTGTCACCGGCGCGACCGGGAACATGGGACAAGCCATGATAAAAAGATTTTTGGAAGAAGGCTACCAGGTTATTGGGACGGTATTGCCAACCGAAACTGTCCCAGTTTCACTGAACCATAAAAATTTTGAGGCATATCCCGTTGACGTTTCAGATGAATCAGCGGCAGCGGCTTTTATCAATGAAACCATTGAACACTATGGTTTCATTGATGCGGCAGTGCTGACTGTAGGAGGATTTGCGATGGGTGATATTAAAGCCACCTCGGCAAAGGATATTGAGAGGCAATTCAAACTCAACTTTGAAACAGCGTACAATATTTCGCGGCCGGTTTTTTCGCATATGCTGGAACGTAAGTCGGGCCGCATATTTCTTATCGGCTCACGCCCGGGGCTATCCGCGCGTGCCGGCAAAGGAATGGTCGCGTACAGCCTGGCAAAATCCTTAATTTTTCGCCTGGCGGAACTGATGAATGACGAAGCGAAAGGCACAAACCTTGTTACAAGCGTGGTGGTACCAAGTACCATCGACACGCCACAGAATCGTTCGGGAATGCCAGGGGCTGATTTTGATTCCTGGGTAACACCCGAAGCCATTGCGCAGGCAGTTTCGTTTTACTGCAGCGAAGCCGCGGCGGTATTGCGAGAGCCCATTATTAAGGTGTACAACAATGCCTGATGTCCCATTCATTTGCGGTTTCTTATAAATATTTGTTATCGTTCATCCCGCGCTGGTTGAAAACTGTTCCCGTGAAAACAGTGGTATAGAAATGGCTGTACACCTGCTAAATTTTAGTATGAAGCATCATATACCTACCCTCGTGATGAGCCTGGTTTTATTTAGTGCAGGTTCCTTCGCACAATCAAATAACACAGACAGTCTTAAGCAAGTAAACAAAGCAAAGGCAGCCGAGCAAGGCGCGAAGGCTGATGTTTATATCGTGAAGAAATCGCTTGGAAATTCCATAAGTGAGCCAGCAGATTCACCCACAGTAAAAGCTACAACAACAGTAAAAAAGAATTCGGCAAGAAAGACCAGGAAAGTGAGCTGCAGCAGCAAAAATAACAAGCAGAAAAAAGACTAACGCTGTTCAACACTTAATAAAAAAAGTCCCGTTACCGGGACTTTCTAATTTGAATGAAGTTATAATGCGGCGATTATTGTGGTCTTGTCTCGCCTACTGTAATTTTTAAGAATGGCGCGTCGAGCGTTTTGTTTCCTTTCGCTATCGCAGCCGGCTCCTGGTATTCAGGCTCAGCAGCTACGCGGAAAGATCCGGTAGTAATATTCTTGATTGCGCTCGCCAGCCGGGCTTCGGTAATGTCACCCCAATCTTTATCCAGGCCATCCGCTACTTTGGCGTTAACCGTTAAACCATTGAAATAATTTCCTTCGCCGTTTTTATTCGTAGAGCGAAAAGAAACCGGGAAGATGTACCACTCTCCAACTGGGATCGGAAAGAAGCCGACCGGTTTTCCATAAGTGTTTGCGCCGATCAATTTTACATCCATATATGGACGGAGATTATTGATAAGCAATTCACTGGCAGAAGCCGTAGCGTTACTAACAATGAAGTAAACGCGGGACAGGTTTAAAGTACCTTCTTTTTTAAACTTGGTTGTTTCGTTGTTTACCGCATTGGCGTTATTATACACCTGGTTCATCATAACACCACCGTTCGCAGACGTGCTTACCAAATAGTTGGCTAACTTTTGTTGCAGCGATACATAACCACCGCCGTTATAGCGCAGATCCATAACCACTTCCGTAACACCGGCGGAACCAAACTTGCTAAAAACTCGTTGGAATTCATCCTGGATATCGGCAGTGTTGCCAAGGAAAGAATTGAAGACCAGGTATCCAATTTTTTTATTGCTGATAGTATACACAGAATCCAAATAAACCGCCTTTTCATGGTAATGACCGCGGGCAAGATCCAGTTCGACGGTGCTGCCATCGGGCTTGAGGAAAGTTACTTTCGCAGTGGCTGCGTCATAAATATTATCGACGATAAAATCTGAATTTGCGGTTGTGATATCCGTATTACCGTTGATCTTAGTGATGCGCCATCCTCTTTTGATACCCGCAAGGCCAGCAGGAGATAAGGGTTCAACCAGGCGAACCCGAAGATCACCCTCCACCCGGAAAAAAACGGTCATACCAAAATCACCCTCGGTGCCGGTAGTAGTACTTGTTGTACCCATCCCTTCACTCATAGCATCCCATTCGGTTTGCTTAATGGCAAAACTAAACCTGTCTACAGGGTCGGCAAAGCCGGCCTCCACACTGTATGGACGGATAGCGAGCATGACCTTTTCTAGGTCAGAATAATTTTTCGCGTTGAAGGTTGCAGGGATCTGCTCATTCCATAAATAGATATCCCGGGAATAAAACAGCGCGGAATCTTTTAGAATATCCTCTTTGGGAATTGTGGGAGTGGTAGATACTGGTGGTGGCGGCGGCGGCACGGTCTCTTTCTCCTTTTTACACGACATGACTAAGCCTGAGATTAACAGGAAAAAAATGGCGAATCGGGGCGACATTTTTTGCATAATTTTTATAATTTTTTATTTGATACAAATACGCAAAAAACCAGCTTAAGTTTGTTAAAACAAGGGCTTTAACGTTTTATAAACAGTTTTGGGGATAAGTCAAAGCCTGGCTACATTCAGAACTTTTCTACCCTCTCCATATAAATTTAAGGCAAACCTTCCAGTAATCAGTTACGCTGTTTGACGCCTCGTGGAAGTGCCTAGGGTTGATTAGGTTTTAAGCGAACGGACAAAATTTCCATTGTCCTATAAACGTAACGCCAACTTGTCGCTCCAACGTATTTCAATCTCCAAAAAAAGAGCGATTCGTCGTAAGGCCTTTCAAGTTATTCATCATTCCCAAATTGACAAATAAGTGAATCCAAACAAAAAGAGGCTGCCCTTCTGAGACAGCCTCTTAAAATTATAAGATATTCGAGTTACCTGATTACGTTCATTTCTTTCTGCAAGGTCGTGATCTCGCCAGTCGCTTTATCCTGGATGACCAGGCGATAAATGTACTTGCCATTTGCAAGACCGAGTGCCCGGGCATTCACGTTCGTATTATAGGAACCGGTCTGCTGAAGACCCTTGTTTATTACGGAAATTTTCCTGCCCTCAATACTGTACAATTCGATGGTGATGGTTGCATCCTTACCGATGGAGTACGGAATCCTGGTTACATCACTTACTGGGTTGGGATAGTTCTGAAGCAAAGTGGTGATGGTGCTGCCGGTTACGTTCAGCGTAACAATGCTGCTGTAGACGAACTGGCCATCCTTGTCCACTATCTTCAGACGATACAACCATCCACCAGGATTAAGACCCGGATCCGCATAATTGTAACTCTTAGTGGATGTAGAATTTCCAGCGGCAGCTACGGTACCAATCCTGGTCCAGGCTCCGGTTGAAGAAGATCTTTCTATCTCAAATTTGTCAGAATTACTTTCAAAAGAAGTGGTCCATTGCAACAAGGCGACGTTACCGTTGATACGTCCAGAGAAATCGGCCAGGGTCACGGGGAGCGGTGCTGTTGTGACGATCGCTTCGATCATGAACCGACCTTGCGCCGTCATTTCAGTTGGCGGGGTACTACCGTCAATCGGCCCGCGGTAAAAAGCACCACTCCGGGTTGGAAGGGCTTCATTTTGCGCACCAACGGGATTATAAGTAGCTGTAGCGTTGGCAGTTTGCGCAAGACCAACATAAAATTCTGTATTGCTTAGGCTAGGAGCCACCACGATAGAAAAATTCTTGTATTTGTTCAAGTCCCCGGCAGTGATTACAAAGTCGGCTGACCGACCAACAATGGCTCCCGCGGCATTCAAGACCACCGCATAAACTGTGTTACCAACTGAGGATGCAGAGTTCACGAGGAACACATTTACATCAGTGACAGAGCCATTTCCATTCATATAATACTTTGTGGATACGATCCCGGCACGGGTATCGAAACCTACGCTGCGAACGGCAGCAGAATTATCTGCGTAGCTAAATGTATTGGTATTGATCGCCTGGGTTGTCGCAAGGCTGTTATCGGAATTATCATCATCTGCAGGAACGGTCACCGTCACGGTGTTTGTACCAACATTTGCAGGAGAAAAGCCGGCAAAGTTCACAGTGACTGAAGCTCCGGGCGCCAGAGAAGCGACGGTTTGAGTATTGGTGAACGTATTAGCTCCGGTAACATTTAAGGTCACCTGGAGATTGGTGAGCGTAGCACCACCATCATTTCTTATGATCGACTGCACTACATGTGGAGCGCCAAAATTCAAAGGAATTTTCCCTAGCGTATACAAACGCTGCACTCCCGCATCATTGGCAGCAAGGGCAACACTTACAAACCTATAGGTACGACCCGCATCTGGCAACACGCTATTGCGGATGTTGTGCATGTTACCAGTGTACGGCCCTTTGAGGAAGGTTGAAGTGCTCCAGGCCGAAGTAGATGATTTTGATACATTTATTGAGCTATAAGCGTCAGATCCCATGATGCCTGCAACAGGCCCGATGGCAGTTGCGGGGGCCGAACCGGCAACAAAAGTTCCATACGCCAACTCGATATTATTGGAAGTTTCGTACAGTTTAATTTGAAATTGCATGCTTGCAAACTGCGGTGCCGTGGCTGGCGCATCAAAGAAGTCACGCACGTTTTTAAACTGA
>JAURWD010000052.1 GCA_030655145.1 Ferruginibacter sp. | reverse complement strand
TTCAGGCAAATACAAACCAATGTTTCACTACCTGACAGTTCAGCGGATGGCTGAAAAATTAGTTGTTACCTCCCATTACCTCAAAGAAGATTTCTCCGGGTTTGGAGCAGGCCATCATTTTCAAACAAATACGGATGGTTTGGCTATCAAAGAACCTGCCCCTAAAAATGATCTAAAATAGTTTGGTAATGCCCCCGGTCGCCGCAGTAATCTCAGTCAATTCACGACATTTCCCCCTTTGACACGCTAATCCACAAGCAGTTTTTGCAAATTTTCATGTACAAAGCGCCGCTTTGGATGCTTTGATTTGTAAGTTTTAATGGGTATTTTTCTTAAGCATTTATCCCCCCCAACTAAAAGGATGCTCGCATTTAATCGTGCTGCGCAATTTCATCATTTATAAGATCGTTTTCCATAATGAATTTTTCGTTACACCCCTCCTATTAAGAAGCGCCCGATCGCCGCCGAACAACAAGCTGTTTTAACTTTCCCCCGAACATATAAACAACCGAATTCTACCTCATTCTCCTGTTTAATCGGCGTCCGACCCTCCCCACCTTATTCTTTACACTCCTTAATTCTTTTTGTATGAAACGAATTCAAACGAGTTTGGTAATCTTAGGATTTAGTCTGTCCCTTTTTATAGTTGGCTGTAAAAAAACAGACATGCCTGCCGACAAAAGAAGTCAACCCAGCCATGCCGCAGATATGCTTTCGAACCAGGTAATCCTTGACTGGAACAACGCTGCCTTCCTTGCCGAGGGAGGGGCAACCCTACAACATGCGCTGCTGGCAGTTCGCTCTGATGCCATGGTACATATCGCAATGCACGATGCTATCAATGCTGTTAACCCACTGTACGAATCATACGCGTTGCACCAACAACAGGCAGCCGGTGACCCGATCGCCGCAGCAGCAACTGCAGCGCATAGAGTGCTATTGGCATTGTGGCCCGATAACGCCGCCATGTTAAATGCCCAGCTTGATGCTTCCATTTCCGGAATTCCCGCCGGGGCGGAAAAAACAAATGGAATTGCGGCAGGTATTGCGGCGGCAAATGCGACCCTCGCCCTGCGAGCCAGCGATGGTGCTTACCAGAACCCTATTTCTTTTATTCCGGTGTCCACTGTTCCTGGTGTTTACAACAGTGTGCCGCCCAACCTTTTTGTATTTGCGGAGTTTTGGAAAACCATGCCCTTGTTTTCACTGAGTTCACATGATCAATTCCGCTCTCCTCCTCCACCTGCACTGCATACGGGTGCATATGCGAATGGCTTCAACGAAGTGAAAGCTTATGGGGAAGCTAATAGTGCCGTTAGAAGCCAGGACCAGACTGACTATGCCAGGTGGTGGTACGAATTCTCCAATATTGGCTGGAATAGGATAGCACGGATCAAAGCGGCCGGAAGTTCCCTGGGTTTGTACAACACGGCGCGGATGTTCGCATTGTTGAATATGGCGATGGCCGACTCCTATACCGCTGGTTGGGATTCAAAATTCTTCTATAATTTTTGGCGGCCCTATACTGCCATTCAAGCGGCCGCTAATGATGGCAATAATAAAACTGAACCAGATCCGAACTGGGTGTCAGAAATGATCACTCCGCCAGTTCCGGATTATCCTTCAACACATAGCACGCTTGGAAACGCAGCAGCAACAGTGCTCATCCAATTTTTTGGTGAGAATAGTGGCTTCACTTCGATAAGCACAACCAGCGTTCCGGCAAATATGCCGAGGACATTCAAAAGCCTCATGCAGGCGGCAGATGAAAATGCCAATTCACGGGTGATGGCGGGAATTCATTTTCCCTTTGCCTGTAAGGCCGGCCAGAAAATGGGCGACCAGATCGGTAAATGGACCGTACAACATCATCTTGAACGGTTGAAATAAATGTTTTGAGAGGTGATGGCAATGGCGTTGTCACCTCTTTTATTACCCCCATTGTATTTTGAGTCGTTCGATTTTCTTGCTGATTCCTTATCTTTCTAAAAATCTTTTATATGTTATACGATCGTCGTTCCTGGTTGCAACAAAGCATGGTGGCGCTTGCCGGACTTGCCGTATCCACCGAAACTTTCGCCGCGCCGCGAAATGGTGTCGAACGTTTCTCAAAAATCCACCTGCCTGCGACCACTGCGATCCTGCTGAACAGTAACGAGAACGCGTATGGACCATCGCCCATGGCGAAAAAAGCAATGCTTGACCATTACAAAGAATCAAATCGTTATCCCGATGAATACATCCCGGTGCTGAAACAAAAGATAGCGGATCATTGGAAGGTGTCGCCACAACATATTTTAATCGGTGCTGGATCCTCGGAGATCATCGGGCTGAGTACATTATTTGCCGCCACAAAAAATAAGAAGATCGTTACCGCAGAACCCGGGTATAAATCCTGGAACGGACAAGCAGCCGCATTTGGCCTCGACTTCATCCGGGTGGGATTAACACCCGAAAGAAAGACCGACCTCCCAGCCATGCTTGCAGCCATTAACGCTGAAACATCCATGGTGTATGTCTGCAATCCCAATAACCCGACGGGCACGTTTGTGGATGCCGATTCACTGCGAAATTTCACCATCGAAGCTGCGAAGAAAACAATGGTATTTGTAGATGAAGCTTACACCGAGTATGCTGAAATTCCTTCACTTGCGGATCTTGCCGCTGCCAATCCAAACGTGATTGTCGCGAAGACCTTTTCAAAAATATATGGCCTTGCGGGAGCAAGGATCGGTTACGCGATAGCGCATCCTGATACCATAAAAAAACTGGCAACCTACCAGGCATGGGCAAACGCTTCTGTAAGTGTTTTGTCTTCAGCCGCTGCTATCGCGTCGCTGGACGATACAACATTTGTAAATGAAACCCGGACAAACACTCAGGTGGCCCGAAACCTATGCGTGGACACTTTTAAACAACTGTCGTTCGATTATATTCCAAGCCATACAAACTTTATGATGTTCGATATCAGCAAGTTCAAAAAGAACCTGATCAAAGAGATGGAAGCGAAAAATATTTTTGTGCAGTCGCGGAAACATTTTGACGGTGAATGGTGCCGGGTCAGCATGGGCACTGTGCCCGAAATGCAGGCGTTTTGCCAGGCACTTAAAGCCATTGTTTAAAGTCAGCTCCACTCCCTTTGCAAAATCAACTACAAAGCATATTCGAATAAATAATCGCCCGAACCAACTTCCATCGTGACATTTCCCGCATCACTTTTTAGGTTGCGAAACGCAGCATTTCCTGCAACTTGTTTGCCGCCTTCCATTACTTTATCACTGGTTGTTCCAGGCAAAGTAATGGTGGCCTGCGTATTGGCAGGTATGCGTACCCGTAAGCTCATCTTTCCATCCTTCATTTCCCAACCGGAAGCAATGGTGCCGTAAGAACTTTCAAAACTCGCCTTTGCAAAACTGAGTTTTGAAGATGGCTTTGGTTGAATTAAAATGTGCTGGTATCCTGGCTTCCCTATTTCAATTCCCGCGGCCACGCGGTACATCCAATCACCGACGGCACCATAGGCGTAATGGTTGAATGAATTCATACCCACATCCTGGAAAGTACTGTCCGTTTTTTGACCATCCCACCGTTCCCAGATCGTTGTGGCGCCCATCTTTACGGGGTACAACCAGGATGGAAAATTTTCCTGTAGCAACAGGTCGTAGGCCACATCGGTGCGCCCGTTTTCGGTGAGCACATGACAGAGGTAAGGTGTACCGAGGAAACCCGTCGATAAATGGTTGCCCCTTCCCTTGATATCATCCACTAAAAACTGCGTTGCCTTTTGCCGAATCTCTGAAGGCAACAAACCAAAATTCAATGCGAGCACGTAGGCTGTTTGCGACTCGGAGGCAACACGGCCTTCGGCAGTTACATAGTTACGGTTGAATGCGTCCTTTATTTTATTAAACAGGTCCGCATACATTTTTTCGTCTTCCTTTTTCCCGATCACACCTGCAGCTTTCGAGAGCAGGCTGGTAGAATATGCATAGAACATGGTGGCGATCATGTCCGGGCTGGTATACCCATCATTTTCAGTTTGACGCATTGATTTGTAAAACAACCAGTCGCCAAAAACGCTTCCGTTTTTCCACAGATAACTTTCGCCGGCTTTCTTGTGAATGTATTCTACATAGGCCTTCATGCTTGGGTATTGGGTTTCGAGGACTTTCTTGTCGCCATAAACCTGGTAAAGCGTCCAGGGTGCAATCGTTGCTACATCACCCCAGCCGGCGGAAGTTCCAGAATTTTTAGACAGCACATCCGGCACTACGAAGGGCACCTGGCCGTCTTTGTATTGATCCGCTTCCAGGTCTTTCAGCCACTTTGTAAAAAACGCAGCTACATTCATGTTGAAGGCAGCTGTGCGAACAAAGGCCTGCGCATCGCCGGTCCAACCCAGGCGTTCATCGCGTTGCGGACAATCGGTAGGTACGTCGAGGAAATTTCCTTTTTGTCCCCATAAAATATTATGCTGTAATTGATTGATCAGTGGATTTGAGCATTCAAAGGTTCCCGCCGGTTTCATATCTGAATGCACTACGATACCTGTAATATTTTCTGGTTTAAGGTCTCCAGGAAACCCGTCCACAGCAACATAACGAAATCCAAAAAAGGTAAAGCGTGGTTCGTAGGTTTCAATGCCGCCACCTTTACAGGTATACCGGGCCGTAGCTTGTGCAGCCCGCAGGTTCTCGGTATAAAATTCGCCGTACTTGTCCAATACTTCCGCATGACGCAGCGTAATGGTTTTGCCGGCTTCCCCATTCACAGTCAACTTTATCCATCCAACCATGTTTTGCCCCAGGTCGGCCACCAGCGTTCCTTTCGGCGTGCGGAAAATTTTAACAGGGGTCACCTGCCCGATCTTTCTCATCGGAACTGTCTCTTCTGCAAGCAGGTTATTTTTATCTTCAGTCGTTACGCGAACTGCCTTCCATTTGGAATCATCAAACCCAGACTTGCTCCAGCCAGCCTGTTCCTTGCGGGCGTCATAATCTTCGCCATAATAAATCCCATTTTTTAATACCGCCCCATCCTGCGTTCCTTTCCAGCTATTATCCGTTACAATTGTTTCTGTAGATCCATCAGTAAAACTCACTGTTAACTGGCAGAGCAACCCCAGGGTCTTACCGAAAATCCCCCAGTTATTATCCCAGGCCAATGCTCCGCGGTACCAGCCGTCTCCCAGGAGTGCACCGACGGCGTTCTGCCCTTGCTTCACCTGTTGGGTAACATCGTAGACCTGGTATTGAAGGCGGGATTTATAAGAGGTCCAGCCCGGGGTTAGAACCTGGTCCCCTACTTTATTTCCGTTGAGGTATAATTCGTACAAACCGTGGCTTGTGACATACACGCGGGCAGCTGCAACCTTTTTATTGAGTGAAAATTCTTTACGCACCTGTAATCCCGGCATTTGCTTCACTGTGTCCTGTTGTGGCTCTATCCAGCTTGCTTTCCAATCCTCTTTCCGCATACCAGTTTCAAAAAAGGCAGGCTTACTCCAGACCGACTCTTTTCCATTCCCATCCCAGATCTTTACCTGCCAATAATAGCGGGTGCCCGGTTTCAGCGCCGGGCCGTTATAAGTTTGCAGTATTGATTCCCGCGAATTTTGCTTTCCCGACTGCCAGATGGTTGAACTGCCCTCAAATTTTTCTGAACCCGCCACGCGGATCGAATAGGCAGACTGGATAATATTCCTTCCGCTGCCCGTGATTTTCCAGCTGAGGCGAGGATTAGCGGCGTTTAGTCCAACCGGGTTGACCTTATGCTCACAAGTGAGGTCCTGAACTGCAATTTGCTGTGCCGAAGCAAGAAGGCCGGCGAATAGAAGGTGTAGCAAAACAATGGTAAAGCGCATCGATGGAGAATTTTGTAAGTTGTTGAAGATGAGTTAGAAACGAAATTTACAGCTATTTACAGAAGTGGAAATATTTTTTTGGCCCTTGTTTAAAATTGGGCAGTTCGGGATAGCATACTTTTTGATATGTTTAAAATGGGGTGGATGCCCGGTGATGCTACGGCCGTTCTTTTTCGGCTGCGGTTGGTTCACACCTGGGGCGAGTTCGGTAAATAATGATAAATTTATTGAGCTTAATCCGGCATCTTTACATATACTCCCAATTAGGTTAATGAAAAGAACTTTACTTTTCTTATTACTTGCTTTTTCAATTACCGGTGCGTTCGGTCAGGCTCTTTCTGCAAATAATCTATTCAGCCTGGCTGCTTACCCCATCCCAAAAAGTGATAACTACCTCGCCCGGAACGGCTTTGCCCTGGCCGGCAAAACAACCCAGAGTGATACGCTCCTTCGTTTTTACCGATACAAGCGAACCAAACATGTTGCCCATCCTGATTCCATCTTTCGTTCGATAACCAGGACCGATATCAAAGACGCCACCTTCATCACTTTTGAGACTGAATCTTTTAATGAATTCAAACACATTGCTGCGGAACTGAAAAATGAAGGCTTTATCTGTAAGCAAGAATTGCAGGCGATCGATACAAGCGAAATACTTTTTCAAAACAAGGATAAACTTGTAAGGGCCTGCCTGAAAATTGTAGAAGATTCCATTCGGACCTACTCGCTGATGTTTCACAAGAAGATCTTTCCGAAAGCGAAGGACATTTATTACGCAGATGACCTGCTCGCCTTTACTTCGCATGAATACCTGGTGCATTACTTCGGAGAAAGCAATGTAAAGCGCGACATCTATTTTTTCTCCGGAAACGAGATCGCTAAATGTTCTGTTTTGTTTTTAAATACAAACCGGCAGGTGGTGTTTATATGGGCGGATGAAGAAAACAGGTGTACGATTTCCAGCCTGTTGTTTGGCGGACAACAAAATCTCCAGAGCTCGATCGAATCGGGCAAATACGTAGAGGAAAATAACTGGGCCTTAAAGAGTGGGGTTCGCCCAGGCATGTCATTGATGGAATTAAGGATGTTGAACGGAACTGATTTTCGCTTCTATGGGGGCAATTCGCCCAATTCGGGGTCGATCATCCCTGGCGATTCAGGGAAACTGAATTTCAAAAAAGAAGAGATCATCCTGGCTTGCCTCAATTGCAAGGATGATAAATTTACCATGGCCAAGATCATCAATGCCGATGACTCGATCGTTGAAGGCAGGATCTTGTTTGTACTTTCTGTGATCCTGAATCCCATGTAATTTATTTGATTAATTTCGACGCGTTGTTGGCACGGTGCCTACAATCAAATTTCGCATATACATGACTGATACTCCTTATTTCCTCGTCGGCCTTTCTATAAGTGTAATTATTCTCGCGGGCATCGTCGTTTTTTGGCGACGGAGAAATCGAAACCGGTAATGATCCATTGTTTGCTATCGGCCCATACTGCTCCCCTACTTTTAGTAGGAACTCAAATTTTTCAACCGCCACATAAGAAGCTTAGAAACTGGCGGGCCTACTCTATCTCCCTTTCTTATTTTCTGTCATTGTTTTTATGGGTTGCACAAAACGATGCAATCGATCATTTTTATTTTAACTATGGCTATCTTGTAGCCGATTACATACTCCAAACGTTCATCTGTTGAGAATACTCTTGCTGCTTGCCTTCAGTCTTCCATTTGTCCTGCTCGGCCAAAAAAAAAATAGTTCATACCAGTTGCCGATCCGGCAAGCAACTTCCCCGATCACCATTGACGGCGTTCTTGACGAACCGGCCTGGATATCTTCCGCTGCAGCCGACAGTTTTTTTATGGTGCTGCCAATGGATACAAGTCATGCCCGCGTAAAAACGGAAGTACGCATGGCCTACGACGCAAGAAATATTTACATCATCGCGGTGTGTCACTTATTGAAACCCGCCCCTTTCATGGTGGAATCACTCCGCCGCGATTTTACTTTTGGCAAAAACGACAATTTCATTTTCTTTATGGACCCGTTTGATGACCAGACAAACGGATTTACCTTCGGCGCTAATGCAGCCGGTGCGCAATGGGATGGCACCTTATACAGCGGCGGAAGTGCAGATCTCAGCTGGGACAATCGCTGGACCTCGGTAGTGAAGAACTATCCGGACAAATGGATCTTCGAGGCCGCAATTCCATTCAAATCTATCCGGTACAAAAAAGGCATTACCAATTGGGGCATTAACTTCAGCCGGCTGGATATCAATGTGGCAGAAAAATCAAGTTGGACGCCTGTGCCGCGACAGTTCCCGACCGCTTCTCTCGCCTATACCGGCACATTGGTTTGGGATGCGCCTCCACCGCAGGCCGGGCCAAACATTTCGCTGATCCCGTATGCACTGGGTGGAGTTTCAAAAGATTACGACAACAGGAAATCATCCGTCCTCCGCAAAGAGATAGGCGCTGATGCGAAAATTGCTTTAACCTCCTCGCTTAATCTCGACCTGACCGTAAACCCTGATTTTAGCCAGGTTGAGGTAGACAAACAAGTAACGAACCTCGATCGGTTTGAATTATTCTTCCCGGAACGCAGGCAGTTTTTTTTAGAGAATGCTGACCTGTTTGCCAACTTTGGATATGCCACCATACGCCCCTTCTTTTCGAGGCGCATCGGGCTTGGTGTTCCCATCAATTATGGAGCTCGCCTAAGCGGGAGCATCAATAAAAACTGGAGAATTGGAGCAATGTATATGCAGACGAAGGCGGTTGACGCTACCGGGCTGCCTGCTCAGGACTTTTCGGTTCTCGCCCTGCAGCGACGTGTTTTCGCCCGGTCAAACATCAGGTTCATGCTGGTGAATAAGGAATCGCTGCATTATGATCCTTCAAAGGATTCGACGAAACCCACCTATTCGCAGTACAACCGAAACTTCGGCGTAGAATACAATCTCGCCTCGCGAAACAATGCCTTTACCGGAAAAGCAATGGTGCTGAAATCCTTGTCCCCGGGCAAAAATTCCGGAAGCCTGGTGCATGCGGCCAACCTGCAATACACCAATAAAGTATGGACCGTGCTGGGACAGTATGAATACGTTGGAAAAAATTACAATGCGGAGGCGGGCTATGTTCCCCGTAATGGTTATTTTAAAATGAACACCCAGGTGGGTTATTTATTTTTTCCTAAACAAGGCAAGGTGTTGAGTCATGGACCGATCCTGAATTCAACCTGGTTTTTCAACAATAAATTCTATCATACAGACAACGAGACGTTCCTGTTATACAAGTGGAATTTCCGGGACCAGAGTGTTTTCGGCGCCTGGGTCGCTCATGATTATGTGGAATTATTAAAACCTTTTGATCCAACCAATTCGGGGAAAGATACACTTGGCGCAGGTACGCAACACAGTTGGAAAGCCTGGGGTACCGATTACTTTTCAAAACCACAGCGCCTGCTCACCTACTCTTTCAATACGCGGTATGGTGGATATTATGCAAATGGAAAACGCCTGAACATTACCGCGGATATCGGTTATCGCTTTCAACCGTATGTGAACATCACCCTAAGTACGAGTTATAATTACATAGACCTGCCCAAGCCCTGGAATGTCACCAATTTCTGGTTGGTCGGCCCTCGAATTGACGTAACCTTTACCAACAAATTTTTCCTGACCACCTTTGTTCAATACAACGACCAGCAGAAAAACATCAACCTGAATGCAAGAGTTCAATGGCGTTATAAACCTGCGAGTGATTTTTTCCTGGTTTACACTGATAACTATTACACGGCACCACTTTTCATTCGCACCCGGGCACTTGTATTGAAATTCACCTACTGGTGGAATATGTAGGAAAACAGAAAACTCATTTCATCTAATGAACAGGAACAATTATCAACGCACAACATGGATCTTCTCTTTAACGGCACGGCAACAAACTGGATCCTGATCCTCATCGCTGCATTCATCATTGGTTTGTCAAAGGCCGGCCTGAAGGGAATCGACATGATGAATGTCACCATCATGGCAATCGTGTTCGGCGGTAAAGCGTCCACCGGAATCGTTCTTCCCTTGTTGTGCGCCGCCGATATCCTGGCGGTCATGTATTATAACAGGCACGCCCAGTGGCCGCAGTTCAGGAAACTTATTCCGTGGATGATGGTGGGCATCCTTGTAGGCGTGTTTGTTGGTAAAGACCTGGATGAATCATTGTTTCGAAAGATCATGGCGGTGATCATCATCCTTACTGTTATCATTATGGTAGGCTTTGAATTCAGAAAGTCTACCAGCGTGCCGGACAACAAACTTTTTGTTGCCTCGACCGGCCTGGCCGCTGGGTTTACGACGATGCTTGGTAATCTTGCGGGGGCTTTTGCCAACGTTTATTTCCTGGCGATGCGGATGCCCAAAAATGATTTTATTGGTACCGCTGCCTGGGTCTTCCTCGTCATCAATCTCTTCAAACTTCCTTTCCAGGTCATTTACTGGAAGAATATAACTCTTGCGACGCTTCAAACTGACCTCTACCTTTTGCCAGCTTTATTGTTGGGATTTTGGGCAGGATTAAAGATCGTTGCCCGGATAAAAGATGATAGTTACCGCAAAATCGTCATCGTCTTAACCTTGCTTGGCGCAATCGTCATTTTTCTCAAATAATTATCCTGACACTTCGAGGCACCTCCTTCTTCGGCCTGCGTAAACAGTATACTGCAAAAGAAAACACCCGGACCTTTCGGATTTCATTCAAGGTCTGTTGTAGAACAATTACCACATCAAAATGTAATTATGACGGAGATTTCCTGGATTCAACCGAATCTTAACCCGTGGTATCATATTTGCGAACTGTGAATTTTATGAAAAGAAAAATCTATATCCCAGCAATGTTATTCCTGGTTGGCCTTTCCCTGGCCAGTCAGTCTTTTGCTCAGAGAAATGGTGGTAACGGCCCGGTTACACCAGTTCGTGTAGGAAGTGTTATCCTTAATTTAGGCGTGGGCGTTGGTCATCCTTACAAATACGCTTACAATTCAAATTTCGGAACGAAAGCGGCCCTTGAATTTGGAATATGGCAGGCAGGTCCCGGTGTTGTAACCTTGGGTGGTGAGGTCGGTGCTTCCTTCTCTAACAGGGACCGTAATGATGATTACAAAGCCCGAACTGTTGTGGTAGCCGTTAGGTCCGCATGGCATTATGGCTGGAAGGTTAGAGGTTTAGACACTTATGGTGGCGTTGCCACTGGTTTAGGCTTTCACAACCGGAACTATGATAATGATATCGACCGCAATGAAGTTCGCCCGGTTGTTGGTGCATTTGTCGGCGCATCGTATTTCGTTACCCCAAACTTTGGATTTAATGCTGAAGCAGGTAATGACATCACTGCTATCCAGGCGGGTATCGTTTTCAAACTGAAATAATTTTTTACTTAACTCAGCCTGTCTCGATCTTACTAATTCAAGTAAGCCGGGACGGGCTTTTTTATGCCCAGACTTTTCTGGTACCACAGCTACCTGCAGAATACCGGGTATCACTTCATGCAACTGTTCACTTTCGAATGTTGTCAGGGAAGTAATACGAAGTTTATGAAAACAATTATTTTCCTGGCCATGATCGTTCTGTTGGCCGCATGCAGCAAAGAAAAAATGATGGAGCAAACGGGGACTGTCGCGGTTACCTCCTGCAAAGAAATTACCACCGGCAAGGGAACGCTCACTTATTGCTTCGACTCGGTGATCGTTGATGCGAGATGCCCGGTAAATATGGTGTGTGTTTGGCAGGGTTATGCGGCCGCTCGATTTATATTCTCAAAAAATGATGAGATCAAAACAGTTACGATGATGCCTGCGCCGGGCGTTGGGGTTGATAAAATATATCCCACCACGGTTGAAGTATTCGGGTACCAGGTGCGTTTTATTGATCTCAGTCAATACCCCGGGCTAGAGCCGGAAAACTATTTAAAGTACAACGCCACTCTATCTATCTCAGAAAATTAATTACACCGTTACTACGCGATCACGGGCGAGGGTTCGCCACTGCCCGGTCAACCGCCGATACTCAATCGTTTGAACCGATTCGTACAAAGCAACGGTCGGGCACACATGATAGGGAATGGCATACAATACATCCCCGGTTTTATAGGTGTGAGCTGCTGGGGCCCGTAGCACGAGATGTTCTTCACTTTGGCTTACCGGGATCAATCCCGGGGCGTTTAAGAACTTTAAGCGATGGGTAATTGGGTTTTCAGCGGCAACAGATTTGTGTCCAAGGTCAGTACAGATGACGCCTTCGGCGGGAAAAGAAATAATCCGGGTCATCAGCACCGCGGCAAATTCGAAGTGTTGTTCGGGGCAATAATCCCGGTTTCCCTGGTCCCAATAAACAAAGGTGCCGGGACTGCATTCTACATTTTCTCTTTTACAATGAATGGGAAAAGTATGTGAACCACCGGCAATGATCACCGGTGCAGGTAAGCCATCATTCATGAGGGATTGTTGCAAGGATATGACCGGCGCGAACGCGGCATCACAGGCGATGGCGCGCTGATCCAGGGACACATTTCGTATGTGGCCATCATAGGCATGCAATCCTTTAACATGAAATCCTTCAAGGGTTGCACAGTGCCGGTAAAGTTCTGCTGCTGCTGGCCCAGGCACGATGCCTGTACGATCCATCCCCACATTCAGATCCACGTATACCCCTGACCGTGAGCCGGCTGTAGAAATTGCCTTGGCTTGTTCGTTTGCTACTTCCAGATTGTCGGTCAATAAAGAAAACACAGTGCCTGGGTATTGCTGAACCAGTCTAACAAAACGGTTCAGTTTAGGGCCGGTCGGCTGGTAAGCCAACAGCACATCAGGCGCTCCAACCATTGCGAGCAATTCAGCTTCCGCGATGGTGGCACACTTAAATTTTGTGATACCGGCTTCGAGCATGAGGCGGGCAACTTCGGGTGATTTGTGCGTCTTGATGTGCGGCCGCAGGTTTGCGGGTCCTCCGGCCATTTCAACAGCGAGGGCAATGTTATGTTTTACCCTTTCCGGAAATACGAGTAAGACCGGCGAATCAATTTCAGCCGGAGCGGACAGCTCATACCAATTGTTGTCTTCAACCATTTTGGGATTATTCTTTTACTTCAAAAATAGCTTCAATTTCTACGGCGACATTTCCCGGCAATGAACCCATGCCAACGGCACTCCGCACCCCAATGCCATTCTCTTCTCCCCACAGCGCGGCAAACAATTCGCTGCAACCGTTGATGACCACAGGATGTTTTTCAAACTCCTGGGTTGCATTTACCATTCCCAATAATTTGATCACCCGGCGGATCTTGTCAAGGTTGTAATGTTTTTTTATGGTGGAAAGAATGGCGAGGCCACATTGCCTGGCGGCAGCCTTGCCTGCCTCGTCTTCCAGGTCTCTTCCGAGCTTACCGGAAATATAGGAGCCATCCGGGTTTACAGAAACGTGACCTGAAACATACAGCAGGTTGCCGACCAGCAAACAGGATTTGTAAATTCCTTTTGAGGCTGGAATGACGGGCAATTCCAAGCCCATCGATACGATCCTTTCTTCGATAGTTCCATTCATAGCTATTGAAATTTAGTTTGTTATTTATAAAATCTGCCAATTAGCGGATTTTCCACAATTTGTTTTTTTAACGCGGCTACATTAACTCTACCCTGGCGGGAGTAAATGACCTTTCCACCAGGCTCTAGCAACACGGTATAAGGAAGCGCACCCTGCCACTTTGGATCGATGGCTTCAATCAGCTTGTATTTGTCATCAAGGCTAAAAATGTAATTCCTGCCGGAGGCATGTTTTTCTTTTAAAAAGCCATGCACCTTATTCTTTTTCGCAGGGCCATCCGCACTTACGTTGATAAACTCAAAATCCCGCCCGCGGTACATGCGATTGATATTTATAAGGTCGGGAAATTCAGTCACACAAGGACCACACCAGGTGGCCCAAACATTGATGAGGAGCAACTTTTCAGTTTTGTTCGCCAGTAAATCACGAATAAATTTTTCATCAGCCGGCTCAAGATTAACAGGCTCTTTGGCCCATTCAGCTGCAGCTTCGGCCTGGTGATCTTTCTTCTCTGCCCATTTCACGGAACAGCCAAATACCTTGGTCGTAGGCACCGGAACCGGCTTGCCCGCTAACAGCGCTTCGATCGCATTTCGGGTATCCGTTGCCGTTGGTGTACCTGTCGGAGCTTCAACATCGTCTATCCGTCCCTGGAAGCGTAGTTTTCTTTCCGCGTCAAAAATAAAAACATGCGGCGTTGCTACCGGGCCGTAGGCTTTTGAAATTTGCTGCGTTTTGCCGTCGTACAAATAAGGAAAATTGTAATGCTTTTCCCTGGCCCGCAGTTTCATTTCTTCGAAGCTGTCGCCCATATCTGAATAGCCAAGTTCATCGAGCCGTACCGCCGCCGGGTCATTGGGAGAGATCGCGATAATGCTAACACTTTTATTTTTATAATCCGTCGCCAGTTGGATCAGCCGGTCTTCGTAAGCCTGCGCAGTGGGACAATGATTACAAGTAAATACGATCACCAACAGGTTGGCTTTACTGAACGATGCGAGGGAATAGATTCCTCCATCTGTACCAGGCAATTTAAAATCAGGGGCCTTGCTTCCAATCGCAAGTGGCGCGGGTTCCGCTGACTGGCCAAACAGCGTTTGCGTGGCGGAAATAAGCAGCAGCGATGCCTGACAGATAAACCAGGTGAATTTCATAGTGACTTATTTGCTTAGAAGGTACAATATAATGCGACTGGCAAACTAAAAAAAATTGGTCGGTAAGGCCTACATTTGAGCTTCTGTACAAAACCTGCCGATGCCTGGAAGACGAAAATTTGTTAGAACGATATCCCGCGGGATCGCAAGCGCTTTACTGCTGCCTGCGTTTGATTACACTGATTCGAATGCGCACCCGGTAATGCCACGGTTCGATTCAAACAACGAAGAAAATTATTGGAGAGAGATACGTTCGCAGTTCCCCTTGAAAAAAGAATTGGTGTTTTTAAACTGTGCGACTCTCGGACCATCTCCACAGGTTGTGGTCGCAGCCGAAGCCGCCACAAACCTGGAACTAAATACCAATGCAGCTCTCCCCGCAAATGCTGACGCTCTACTTGCAGACATCGCACGCCTTGTAAAAGCTACTAAACAAAACATCGCCTTAACACATAATGTAACAGAGGGCATAAACATCGGCGTTTGGAGCCTTGACCTACACAAGGGTGATGAGGTGATCATCAGCACACACGAACATGTTGGTAATGCGGTGCCCTGGCTTAACCGGGCACGAATAGATGGCATTATATTGAAACCTCTTAAGCTGCGTAATACGGCCGAAGAGATGTTTGAAGCGGTGAAAAAATCGATCACGCCAAAAACAAAAGTGATCGCCTTACCACATATCCCTTGTACGAATGGCCAGGTGTTACCCATCGCAGCCATTTGCAATTATGCCCGTCAGAAAGGCATTTTCACTATAGTTGACGGAGCACATGGACCAGGGTTGCTCCAGCTCGATCTGCCGGCACTGGGGTGCGATATCTATGCTTCCTGCTGCCACAAATGGATGCTCGGACCAAAAGGTACCGGTTTCCTGTATGTGCATACCGATAGTATTGAAAAATTAAGTCCACAATTTGCTGGCGCTTATAGTGACTCAGGTTGGGACCTGCTAAGTTCTCCACCGAGATTGAATGGGTTTGTACCAACCGCACATAGGTTTTTTTATGGAACACAAAGTCCGACCCAGTATGCCGGCGTGATTGCGGCAATAAAATTTATTGAAGCAATCGGGCAGGAAAAAATTGAGACCCGGGCTCGCGACCTCGCTACTTATTTACAGGATCAACTTTTGGACATGGGGAAAGAAAAAATTGAAATGCTGAGTCCGACAGAAGCCATTTCCCGCGGTGCAAGCAATGGATACAACGTGCACAAGCTGGGCTATAAGGAAGTCGCTAACGCGTGTAGAAAAGAGAAAGTGATTATCCGGGCGGTGCCCGAGAATGGAGTTGATTGTGTGCGGGTGTCCACCCATATTTATAACAATAAAGAGGAGATCGACCAACTCATCAACATCATCAAAACCCTGGCTTAGCAAGGCGGCCAGGATTAACGTAGCAAGCCAAACACTACGGCCAGCGCCAGGAACATTACAACGACGATGATCAAAGCAAGTTTCCTCCTG